>CAJCHR010000261.1 GCA_903970225.1 Actinobacteria bacterium 21-64-8
GGCCGCAACCACCGGGCCGACGCCCGGAATGGCAAGCAGGCCGAGGCCGGTCAGAAGACCGCCGATACCGCCGACGGTGGCGCCGATGCCAGCACCGGTGCCCGCATCCTGCGCAGCTTCGGTTTCGGTGGTAGCACCGTCGGGACGTTTGTCATGTCCAACGATGCTGATGTCACGGTGCGCGACACCTGCGGCTTCGAGATCCTTCACGGCGCGTCGTGCGTCTTCGTGGTGGTCGAACAGGCCTGTGATGGTCTGTGTCATGATACGTCTCTCCTCAGTCCGGCGGACATGCCGTGATGTTCTCGTTTGGGGGTGGGATGCTCAGCGGGCGGAGCCGCGAACCACCATGTGATAGAGCACCAGCACGACGATCGCGCCGATCACGGCGACCACGAGGCTGTAGATGTTGAGGCCCGTCACGCCAGCGGCACCGAACTGGTTGAACAGGAAGCCGCCGACAACGGCGCCGACCACGCCCAGCACGATGTCGAGCAGAAAGCCCTCACCAGTGCGGTTGACGATCTTGCTGCCGATGAAACCGGCAATCAGACCGAGGATGATCCATGCGAGTATGGACATTGCTCTTCTCCTTTGACGCCGAGCAAGGTGCCCGGATGAAGGAGAAGTTAGGTCTGCAATTCACTTCGCCAAAGATGCGCGTGCACCTGTTCGATAGGTGCAGTCGCACCCAATGCTACGATTATTTGGCTTGTACGAAGCCGATCTGGTGACCGCGATCGCGCGCCCAGATGATTGCCTCGGCGCGGCTGTGCGCACCGATCTTGGCATAAAGGCGCGCGACATGATTCCGCACGGTGTTCCGCTTGAGCGAAAGGGCATCGGCGATCGCGTCGTCAGTCATGCCCTTGGTGATGAGTGCGAGCACCTCGCGTTCGCGAGCGGTAAGTTCCACGCTCGCCATGGCGGAGCCTCTCATCGGTGTCGGCCCGCGCAGCGCCGCCATCCGATCCATGATCTTCTGGCTGAGCCAGCTCGAATCCTGCATCGCGCCTTCGATGGCGGCGACGAGATCGAGTTCGGTGCGCTTGCGCTCGCTAATGTCCTGAAACGCGGCCAAAATGCAGTACTGGCCATTGATCGTCACGGTCTCGGCCGAGCCGAGGCAGGTGACGAGCGCGCCGGTCCGCGTCTTGAGCTGCAGTTCGTGTCCGCGAAACGAGCCACTTTCGGCGACCATCTTCTCGATTTCTCGCCGCGTTGCCGAGCTTTCAAACAGTTCGATGTCGGCCGGCTTGCGCCCGACGACGCTCTCGTAGCCCCAGTCGGTCAATGCAAGGAAGGCGTGATTGACGTTGAGGATGCGGTGACCGTCGAGGCTCGAGAGCAGCATCGGTACCGGTGCGAAGCGGAAGGCCGTGGCAAACCGCTCCTCACTCTGGCGCAGCGCCATTTCCGCACGGCGCCGGGGTTCAAGGTCCGCGAACGTGAAGATTATACAGGCCTCGTTGTTGGGCATCTCGGCGGGATGGCCGGCCAGCAGCACGAGCTTACTGTTGCCGCTCGGCAGCGGCAGGTCCGCCTCCATCTGCGGGATCACCTCACCCGCGGCGAGACGCGCCTTGGCTTTGTCCTTCTCCGCGGACTGGGCAAGGATGTCGATCTCATAGAGCGTCTTGCCGATGATCTGGTCGGCGTTCCAGCCGGTGAGTTCGAGGAAGCCTTCGTTCGCGCGCACATATCGCAAATCGGCCAGCCGCACGATCACCGCCGGCGCGGGGTTGGCATTGAACATGCTCTCGAACCGTTCCTCGGCCTCGAATGCCTCGGTCGCATCGCAGATGATTAGGGCGAGGCAGTCGGGTGCGTCGCCGCATCCGAGCACCAGACCGCGCGAGCGGTGCACCCAGTCAGGCTCCGGCTGACCCGCCTTGTGGACGTTGACGACGAGCTGCTCGAACGTCTCACCACGACAGAGACGCGCCATGGGATAGGCCGAGGCGGGAAGCGGCTGTCTACCGCGCAACGTCAGCGCGAACCGCTGCTCGTACGCCTTCACGGTCGTGCCGAGCTCGGACAGCACCTTGCAGCCATGCATCTGCAGCGCCGCCTCGTTCGCCCAGACAATCCGGCCGGCGGGTTCGATCAGGATCACGCCGTCGCTGAGCCCTTCCATGATCCGGTGAAGCTGGTCCCTGTCGGGTTGGTCGGTGTTCAAGCTGCCTCCATCGTCACATTCGCGCGCCACCACGGTTCGGTCGAGCGGCAGCCATGCGTTCAACGCGGTTCGAGGCGAGAAGGGCGCAAGCCCGTCGGCATCGATGAAGCGATCCTCAAATTGCGGCACTGGCTGCAAGCCAGGGCTGCCCGCGCCGTCGGCGTCGCTGACATGGCGCGCGAAGCCGGATTGGAGGACCGAACCTTCTTGCGCCGGTTCAAGGCGGCGACCGGCGTCAAGCCGACCGAGTATGCGCAGTGCGTGCGGATGGAAAAGGCGCGGGAGCTGCTGCAGTTCACAAAGCGCACCATCGACCAGATCGCGTGGTCGGTTGGTTATGACGACGCCGCGGCGTTCCGGCGCGTCTTCAACCGTGTCGTGGGACTGGCGCCCGGTGACTACCCACGACGTTTTTGAACCCTCGGTGAGGAGGTCGCATTCGCCGCGTGCAACGGGCGCTGGCGCAGCAGCGGTGCCTCCACTTTGCGGTTTCGGCCTGCAGACTGTCGATCCAGTAACCCGTCCTTGTTCGTGCTGGCGAGCATGTTCCAAAAGACACGCCCGCTTCAAGACCCTCGGGCGTCGACAGGGTGAAGCGGACGGAAAAATATTCGCACGTTCAACAATTTGCTCGCGCCCTTACGGATCCGTCTGCGTTGTATGTGCGATTTCACATGCAGGAGCTCGTTGATGAAGGATGATAGGAGCGGGCTTGACCGCCGCCGCCTATTCCAAGTTGCTGGCCTCGGAGCGACGGGGCTCTTGCTCGCGCCGCGGGCGATGGCCGGAACGTTCACCGCACCCAGTCCGGTGGACACCGGCAATGTCGAGAACGGCAAGGTCAAGTTCCCCGCGTGGCGCAACGCAGCCGACACACCGTCGTCGCCTCCGCCGGCGCCGTTGCCGCCCGAACAGCGCGTCGGTTTTGCGATCGTTGGCCTCGGCCGCCTTGCGCTCGAAGAGATCCTTCCCGCGTTCGGTGCGTCGATGAAGGCCAAACCCGTTGCGCTGGTGTCTGGCTCGCCCGAGAAGCTCAAGACCATCGCAGCGCAGTACGGGATCAAGCCGGAGGCCTGCTACAGTTACGAGGAATTCGACCGTATCCGTGACAACGCGGAGGTGAAGGTCGTCTACATCGTATTGCCCAACGCGATGCACCGTCTGTTCTGCGAACGCGCCGCCAGAGCCGGCAAGCACGTGCTGACCGAAAAGCCGATGAGCATCACGTCAAAGGATGGCCAGGCGATGGTCGATGCGTGCAAGGCCGCCAGGGTCAAGCTGATGGTCGCCTATAGGATCCAGTACGAGCCATACAACCGCCGGGCGATGCAGATGGTGCGCGAGGGCAAGCACGGCCGACTGCTTGCCTACAACGGCATCAACACGCAGACGGTGGCCGAGGACGGCTATCTGCAGTGGCGGCACAAGAAGGCGATGGCTGGCGGCGGCTCGATGTACGACATCGGGCTGTACTGCCTCAACACCGCGCGCTTCATGACCGGCGAAGAGCCTGTCGAGGTCTTCGCGACGATGTACTCGCCGCCGAACGATCCGCGTTTCGCCGAGGTTGAGCAGAGCGTCTCGTTCATGCTGCGCTTTCCATCGAACACGATCGCCAATTGCTTCACAAGCTATGGTGGCCGTGACGACAAGCACCAGCGCATGAACCTGGAGGCTGCGGTCATCGATATGCCCAACAGCTACCAGTACATCGGCCAGCGCATGACGGTCATGGCGCGTGAGGGCGACGCCACCAGCAACGACGAACAAGTGATCGAGCCCAAGAACCAGTTCGCCACCGAGATCGATCACATGGCCGACTGCGTGCTGACCGGCCGCGATCCCTATACGCCTGGAGAGGAGGGGGTGCAGGATCACCGGCTGATGGAAGCCGTCTACGATAGCGCCCGCACCGGCAAGCCAATCCACCTGGCGCCGATCGAACGCCTCGATCATTTCCGCGGAGCCCCCCCGCAGATGCAGGACGCTTGAGAAGGAATCCCTGTTCATGCTGAGTTGCAGCTCTTGCCGGCCAGCGCGGGTCATACGCCGCTGAGCGGTTCACCAGCGATATCGGCGGCTTATTGCCGATCGCGCTATGTGGCCGCACCTCGTTGTAATCTCTACGCTTAGCCTCGCATTTTCCGAATGCATCGTCGAGGCTCATGAACCAGTGCTGGTTCAGGCAGCCGCTATGCGGCGTTCACGAGTCTCCATCGTCTTCGCACCGATGATATTGTCGTCGTCAGCCTTCTGCCGGCTTCGCGCCTGTTTTAGGAAGGCCAAACGAAGGAACCCCAGAGTCGGCCTCGGGCGGATACAGCGAAACCCCATTGTTGGGGCGCGATACTGATCTGCAGCTTCCGTCAGGATCAGATGCTTACCGAACCTGATTTGAACGATCGGCTCTGGTCGACTGTTGTCGGCCGATCGTGGGACGAAGCCGTCGTTCGTTGGCTCTATGCCGAAGGTCAGCTTCGAGCAGGGGCAGACATTCGAGGTGCGGCCGACATCCCGCTCAGGAACGAGTAATCCTGGCCAATTGCAGTCCGGCAACTTCCGGTTTGCGGCGCTAAGATAGCTGCCTTTCGTCGGCGTATTGGTCCTTTCGAAGGAGCGGCCAACACAGCCAACTTCCGCCACTAATATCGCCGTCGGAAACCATGTTCGGTCATCACGCGAAGTGGGGAGCGCGATCGACGATCCGGTGATTGAGCACAGGGTTGATGCCCGAGGGGAAAAATGGGAGTAAGAAAGCCGTTCCGCTCGGCGAAAGCTGCTCGTATGGTGCAAACGCTTCTCGCAAGGTTCGCTTCGGGCCGTCGCAGGTCGAACAGCAGCGAATACGCACCGCTAGATCATCCCGCTCCATAAACATGTCAGGAGCGTCGATTTGGAGCTCCATTGGCATTCAACGAGATTGGCTTTGGCCCGCCTTTAGAGCGAAAAGACAAGTGCAATGCTAGTACCGCTGCTGGCCAAGCGCAGCCGACGCAGTCCTTTCTTTAGTAAGCTTCTCCGTTGCGGGGACGCCTTGTCAGTCATGCATTCAGGACCCTCCTGAAGGGACCCTCGGCGTCAGCCGAACGGGCGTATCGTGAGGCGAACCCAAAGCTCCCGACCCGGATCCATGTAGCACAGCACTTCGTCGCGACCGGCCGGGCCAGTCCCCGTCCCGCCGGTGATCTCGCCGCCGAGCAGGCCGTTCTGGAAGTTCGAGGGCGAGCAGTTGGTCCCCGTGTATTCGCGCGTTAGGTTCTTGCCGATCAGCGAGACCTCCCACCGGTCGTCCTTGCCCTGCAGCGTCAGGCTCGCGTCAAACTTGACGTAGCCCTTCTGGTAGAACTCCGAGCCGATGTCGGGCGTGGTCAGGAATTTCGACGTGTAGTAATTGTTGTTCGATACGATCAGCTTCCACGCATTGGGCAAGGGAAGTTCGTATTCGAACCCGAAGTTGCCGTTCCAGTCCGGCGCCCGCAGGAACGGCGCACCCGAAAGGTCCTGCGCGAAGTAGAGGCCGGTGCCGGTGTCGAACTGCTGATTGCAGCCCTGCGCAATGGTCTGGCCGCCGTAGCAGGGAATGTTGTTGAGCACGGTAAAGCGGGCATGCGTATAGTTGACCGCGCCGTTCAGCGTCAGGCCGGGGATCGCGTAACGCGGTGTCAGGTGCGCCTCGAATTCGATGCCCTTGCTGCGTCCCGCGCCGGCGTTGACGGTGCGGATAACCGGGAGCGAACCGACGGTCGGTTCGATTCCGCCGACTTGCAGACCGACGTATTTGTAATCGAACCCGGCAAGCGTGAAGTTCAGTTGCCGGTCGAACAAACGACCCTTGATCCCGGCCTCGAAGCCCGACACCTTTTCGTCCCCGAACGAGTTGTCGAGGAAGCGCGGAGTGCCTGACGTTGATTCCAGCGTGGGCGGAGTCGCTATGCTGAACGAGCCAGATTTGTAGGCGATCTTGTACGAACCGAAGATGTTGAAGTTGTCGGTGGGTTTCCAGGTGATCGTGGCTTCCGGTGACGTGCGGACCGAATCGATCGACGGACTGGGGACGGCGGGCGCGAAACCTCCCGCGGCCGAAGGCGGCAACGCACCCGACGCGACCTGACCCAGGGTGGTCAGCGAGGTGAAGAGGTACGGATTCTGCCTCCGGGTCTCGCTGGTGACACGCACGCCGGCTGCGATCTCGAGTTGAGGCACGATCTTGTAGCGCGCCTGGCCGAACGCCGAATACGTGCGGATGCTGAACTGGTTCAGGCCGTCCTGAAGCGGAATGCCCAGCGCGCCTGCGGCAATGAAGAAGTTGTTGGCGTAAAGCGTGACCCGATCGGACACGTGGCCGGTCTGGTAAAATCCGCCGAGGGTGAAGTTGAACGGTCCGGGCAGATCGCTGTTGACGCGAACCTCCTCGGTGAAATCGTGGCGGCGGAACGCAGGGTTGGTTACGAACAGCAGCGGCCCGGCGTAAGCTGCGAACGACGGGTTGAACAAGCTGTGCGAGTGCAGGTCGTAGTACCCGCTGACCGACGTCGCGGTCAGGTTGTCGTTGAGCTTGTAGTTCATCTCCAGCGTGCCGTAGATCTGCCGGCTCTCGACCTCGGACGTCACCGCCGAGGAGTTGGCGCTCAACCCGACGAAGTTCGCCGGGTTGACGTCGGCAATGTAGCCGGTCCGGCTGAAGCTGCAGTTGTCGCCGGGGTACAGGAACGGTGCGTTTCCGTACGCGGGAACACCGCCGATGCCGTCGGGGCAGTATTTGAGCTCACCGGTTTCGGCGTTGAACGCGCGGTCGTGGACGTAGTTGACCTTCAACTTGGCGTTGAAGCGGTCGCTCGGCTCCCACAGCAGGGTGCCGCGCACCATATAGTTCTGGGTGCGGTTCAGCCGGTCGTAGCGCGGCGTCACGCCGCCGACCGCGGAGACGGGCACGGAAACGCCCGGCGCCGGGCTGAACGTCGCGTCCGACGGAATCTGCGACCCGTTGTAGTAGTAGCCGTCGCTGTTCTGGAAGAACCCGGCAATGCGCGCCTTGAGCGTGCTCGTGATCGGACCCGAGATCACGCCTTCGAACCGCTTGGTGTGCGCTTCACCTTCATAGGCGGCGCTGCCCTTGACCTCGAACCGGTCGGTCGGATCGGCAGTGTGGATCGCTATCACGCCGCCGGTGCTCGACTTGCCGTAGAACAGCGACTGCGGGCCCTTGAGCACTTCGACCTGGCCGACGTCGAACATGCCGCTGCCGAATGCAAGACCCTGGCCGAGCGCGAGCCCATCGATGTTGAGCGAGACCGACTGGTCGATGCCGGGATCGAACGAGCTGGTGCCGACTCCGCGCAGTGTCACTTGCTGACCGATCGAAAGCACCGCGGTGCCGATCATCAGGCCGGGCGTGAGCTTGGTCAGGTCCTCGAGCGTGAGGACCTGCTGGCGCTCGAGCGTTTGCGAGGTCACCACGTTTTCGATCACGGGCACGTCGAGCTGTGTCTCTTGCCGCTTGCGCGCTGTGACGATGATCTCGCCCGGAACGATGTCAGCCCGGGTGGTGGCCTGGGCGGCAGGTGCCGCCGAGGCCGCCTGCGCGAAAGCTGGGTTTCCGGCCATCATCGTGCAACCAGTGGCGAGGCCCGAGAGCAAAAGCCGAAACCGGGTCTGGCGGATTCTGTTCGCCGCTGTTCCTCGACCACGCGCGGTGCCGATCATCATACGTCCTCCTCCACTGTAGTGCCGCCTCCTGGCGATCTTCGACGGTCATAACATCTCCGTTTGGAGATGCGACCATTTTGATTGTCATCATCTAGAAGGGCAGTCGAAGTCGAACACCTGGCGCAAAGATCGCATCGCGTGAGCCGATCGATGGCAGGTCTAGTTCGACGAGCGACGGTGCTTGAGCCGCGGCTCGGTCCACCACGAGATGACCTTGCCGGCGCAGCTCCTGCGCGACGTCTCGCCAGCACGATCCGCCGTGTCCGCCGCCATGAACGAGAACGTAGATCACCATTTCAGGTGCTCGCCGCGCCGTTTGCGATGATGTGGGCGCCGGACACCCAGCTGGCCTGCGGCGACGCCAGAAAGGCGACGATCTCGGCGATCTCGCTCGCCGTGCCGATCCGGCCGAAGGGAGACGCCTGTTCGAAGAACGCCCGGAAGCCCGGTGGCGCCGTGTCCATCATGCCAGGGGCCGTGGCACCGGGGATGACCGTGTTGACGGTGACGCCTTGTTTGCCGAGCTCCTTGGCCCAGCTCTCGGTGAAGCTCTTGATGGCTACCTTGGTCGCGGAATAGGCGCCGGAGCCGGCCATGGGGAACTCTCCGAGACTGGAGGATAGGTTGATGATCCGGCCGCCTTCGCCCAGCCGCTTCGCCGCTTCTGACGCGACGTAGAGCGGTCCACGAAAATTCACGCCGAGCATCCATTCGAGCTGTTCATCGTCGAGATCGGCCAGCGCGCCGCCTGCGCTCACGCCCGCGCTGTTGACGACAATATCCAGGCGTCCGAACCTGGCATCGATCGCGGCGAAAAGCGCCTGCACCTCGCTGCGCTTGGCAATGTCGGCCCGGCAGGTGACGGCCTCGCCGCCAGCAGCCGTGATGGTTTCGGCGGTGACCTTCGCGCCCTCCTCGCTGCCGCTATAGTGTACGACGATCCGGGCATGGTCCTTGGCGAGACGCAGCGCGATCTCGCGACCGATGCCGCGGCCGGCGCCGGTCACCAGGGCTACCTTCATTGGCATGTCTTCTCCCACCTCTCTATCGACGGTTGTGCATGACGATCCAGGACCTGCCGAAGCAGGCGTTCGACCGTCACCGAGGCATGTGTGAGCACGTGCGATGGATTACGCACGATGTTCAGCGAGCGTAGCATTGGTGGCGTGCCGATCGGCGCCATGCTGAGCTGACCGGCGAAGGCCATATCGGACACACAACTCAACGGCACCACTGCGAGGCCGTGACCCGCGGCAGCCAGCGCGATCGCGACATCAAGCGAGTCGATCTCCTGGTCGATCCGAAGATCGACGCCTTCGCGCCCGGCCTCGCGATCGAGCAATTGACGCAGACCATGCTGTGGGCCCGGTGAAATCATGGGCTCCCCCGCAAGATCGCGCAGCGAAACGGGACGCTCCTGATCGAAACGTCCGAAGGGTCCGACGATCACCAGGTTGTCGCGTAGCAGAAAGCTCGACGAGAGATGACGAAGTGGGCCGAGGTCGTAGAGGATGCCCAGATCGATCTTCTCGGCTTCCAGCCAACCTCGTATGCTGCCGGTGAAGGCCTCGACAAGGCGGACCCGAACCATCGGTGCCTCCCTGGCGAGCGTTTCCACGAGCGATGGACCTGCGAGGCGCACGATAGACTGTGGCATCGCGAAAACCACTTGGCCACGTGCCTCCTCACGCAAGTGGCGAGCGTCTGCGACCGCCTGCTCGGTGACGTGAAGGATGTGCCGGGCCTGCTCCAGAAATATCCGTCCCGGTTCTGTCAGAATCACGCCGCGGGCTATGCGGTCGAACAGTTTAAGGCCAATCTCGTCCTCAAGCCTCAGGAGTTGCTGACTTAGAGACGGCTGCGCGATCCCAAGCGACTGCGCTGCACGGCTGATCGATCCGGTTTCGGCGATCCGCAGGAAGGCCTTGAGATGCGCGGTGTCCATTGCGCTAGGCTATTCCGCTGCGATGCTCAGTTCCACGTCGTGATGCGCCGGCGCATATCGACGACCCAGCGCACCGAGCGCCGCATCGGTTCGATTCCATCGTGCGGGCTCCCCGGCGGCATGTGGTGCGAATTGGCATAGACCGTCATCGGGTCGCCGCCTTCGAGCGAGACGAGCCGCTGGATGCCCGCGAGGGCGAAGGTGTCGCGCAATCCCTCGCGGCGTGCCTCGGGATAGAGGCCCACGGTCTGGGTCGTATCGTCGCACCACTTGACGACGTCTTCCAGCGTATCGACCGGTACGAAGTTGACGACCTTGTTGTTGAGCTTGTCGAAGAATTCGACCCGATCGTTGAACTTCGAGACGATGAAGCCGCCGGTGAGCGTATCGCCCTCGACGTGGTAGAAATCGTCTTCGTCAATGATCGCGGCCATCTCCGCCTCGAGTTCGCGGTTCCTCTCGACGAATGGGACCGAGAGCAGCGGCGGGATCGCGGCATAGGCCGTGACCATCTTGCGACCGAGCTCGACCACCCTCCCGATGGAATCCTCGTCGGTGGCGCTCTCCACGTAGACGATCCGCGTGTTGGCGCAGGCGGTCTGGTTATAAAAGCCGGCCAAAGTGGCAAGGCCGATCGCGCATTCTTCCATCGCCGCTTCGTTCTCGAACGTCTCGCGGCCGACCATCGACATCGAGTATTTCGGATTAAGCGCGGTCAGGTCGATGCCCGGCGTCAGGAACTTCTGGATGTGCTTGACTGAGGACATGCCGCCCCAAGCCGTGATCTTGTCGATCCGGCTAGTGCGGATAATCTGCGAATCCATGTATTCGTCGCCGCCCTTCCAATATGCGACGGCGATGTGCTTCGTCACCGGATGGTCGGGCGCCAGCTCGATTAGCGTGCGCGCGATGGCATTCGCGGTCAGCGGGTCATTGGAGGGCGACTTGATCAGGATGTCGGACTTGGTGAGGCCCGCCCGCGCGATCGTCATCGCCGCCACTACCGGCACGTTGCCCGCGGTGATGTGCAATTGGCGCGTGCCGATCGCCCGGATCGAGACCATGTCGTAGTCGCCGCCGCTCGGCACCCAGCCGTCGATATACCTGGTGCCGATCGTCTTCTCGACGAGCGCCGCCATCCCCTCGGCCGAGAACATGTGTGGTAGCGCGTCGTAGACCCCGCGCAAAATCGGCTCGGCCAGCCCGCCGGCCCGCAGCGCCAGCTGGAAGCTCTCCTGAAGCCGCAGATTGTCATCCAGCGACAGGCGCTTGCCGAGTTCGGCCAGCACATCGATGATCTCGGCCATTGGCGTGTCGTGCAGGTCGCGCAGGCGCGAGGTGTCGCCCAGCACGAGATCGTGGATGTGCTTGTGCGGATCGGCCTGACGGAAGTCCGCCCCGCCGCGTCCTTTGTAGGTGACCGCGTCGTCGCCCGGCATGATGACCTTGCCACGTGCGATGATTGGAATGTTCAGTGCGTCAGCCATCATGCCTCTCCCGAAACGAATTCCATGAACTCGTTGTAGGCTTGCTGCGAACCGGCGCACGTGATCTTGTCCTCGCCGCCTTCATTCTCACCAATGCGGCGGATGGCCTTGTCGATACGGGGACTCTCCCAGCCGCAGTCGCACTTGCCGTCGTAGTGGACGATGACTTCGTCGCCAGACGTGAAGCCGCCCCAGTAGGACAGGGGGATCAGGTCGATCAACGCCAAGCGGCCCTTCTGTGAGCCTTCGCGTGGCAGCGCCTCACCTTCGGGGCCCATCAGCAATGGGATCGAATAGGGCGGCAAGTGAAAGAAGCCGGCCCGGCACAGCGGCGCGTTGCCGATACACTCGGAGAAGCCGTACTGATTGCTCATGAAATCGACACCGAAGAAGTCCGTGATCTGGTCTTCCCAGTCGTCGGGCGCGTCCTTGTAGCCCTTCATGCCGCCGCCGCCCTGGATGATCGAACCTGGCGCGAACTCGCACTTTACGCCGCGATCGAGCCCAGCGCGCGCGATCCGGTACATGTCGGCAAACGTGCCGCCGATCTTCACCCGCTGACCCCTGTATTTCTCGATCAGGTCGGTAAACCAGGTTTCGAGATCGCCATCCTTGGCGCGCCCTTGGGCCAACATCTGCTGACGCTGTTCGAGCAGCGCCGGATCGAGTCCGAGGGCTGCTACCTCCCCCTTGTCCTCGGCCGCCTGGAGGCGGCCCGACAGGGCCATCAGGTCGGCCGGAATGTGAGTGTCGTAGAGCGTGTGGTAGTGCTCCTCGCCGCCGGCCATCTCCATGTTGAACAGGCTCATCATCTTGAGCATCGTCTGGTAGCCGCCGCGATAGCCGGGGAAGAATGTCGGAAGCTTGGTGGACCAGGCATCGACGCCGCTCGACGCATAGTTGACGTTGAAGAAGTGGAACTTCCACGGGCCGAACTCGTCGCGCGAGCGCGGCACGAAGGAGAGCTTGCCGGTGGTCCCGCTCGAATAGGTGACGAGCATGCCGTAGGCCTCAAGCCGACCGAGCCATTCCTCGATCGTCTTGAGCCCGGTCAGGTCGACCTGGGTCAGATCGTGCGCGGTCAGCTTGTCGAGCCAAGTCGTGAGTTTGGCGAAGTCCCGGTTTTCGATGATCTGGATCGGGTAGTTTTTGAGCACGCGGTGATCGAAGCTGACCGGTAGGAGATCCTCGATCTTGTCAATCGTATCGACGCCCTGACGGTCGGCGAGCTTCGTAAGCGCGGGAATTCGGTTGCGCAGGCGGCCGAACTGGATCTTGGCTGCTTCGAGCTGAAGCTTCTCCAGCTCCGCCCGGGGGATCGCCATCAGGTCGTCCCAGCTACGATACGTCCAAGCCGCAGGATTGTCGGGCAGAAGGCTTACAGCCATCGCGTTGTCCTCTCGTTCTCTTCTGCCCAGACCCTATCTCGATCGAGCAGGGCAGAGAACGAGCTAATTGCAACTCGTACCTAGAGGGATGGCCTATGGGTCTTCCCCTTTGACCACCATCCGACGACGATATTACCTATGCCTATTTTCAGGCGACCGAGAGATGCCTTCGAACGTCCCCACTTTTGGCGGTTACCAACCTGCAACTTCACGGCGATCGATCGGCAGTTCCTGTCACTAGCCGACGCTTATGCCGCGCCCCGCCAACGGCGTAAGTTTGTCGACCGCCGTCGCCTCATCCGGATTGGGAAAAGGACCCAAGAGACGACATTCATGGGGCGCTCGGACACTCCCCAGCTTCGGCCGCCCGTTCACGTTCGAAGCAGCCACTGTTAGCTGTTGCGCACCTCGGTCAGCCAACCAGCGACGGCAGTCGATCAAGCCTCGGTGAGTGCCGAATAGTCCATCGCTGCGAGATCAGTCAGCAGGTCAGGGCCAGTCGGTTGCCAGCCAAGTCGCGCGACCGTCCAGGCATTCGACGCGATCATGTCGAGCGCTGCGAAGGGTGCCATCCAGCCGAAATAGCGCTCGACCTCGCCGACTGCGATCGAGCGGACGGGCAGCCCGGTGCCCTGTCCGAGAGCCTCGGCGATGGCTCGTGCCGTCACGCCCTCCTCGACTGACGCGTTGTAACGCGCGCCCGGCTCGCCCTTCTCCAATGCCAGAACGTAGAGCTTCGCCACGTCGCTGACGTGCGCCGCGGACCAACGCGTCTTCCCCTCGCCAACATAAGCTACAGCCCCGGAACGCCGTGCCTCGGCAACCAACGGCGTGATCAATCCGGCCTTGGTGTTGTTGTGAACCTGCGGCAGCCGGATGGTGCGCACGTCGATGCGCCGCGCGATCAGTGCCGCGCCGGCGAGCTCGGTCGCGATGCGAGGATTGGTGTGGCGGGGGTTGAGCACATCCTCGGTTGCCGGGCCGCCGTCCAGCGGCGTGCCGATGCCGACCCCCGACGTGATCAGAAACGGCTTTTGCGTCCCCTCAAGCGCCTCGCCGATTGCGGCAATGTTGCGCTCGTCCTTCTTGGTGTTCTCAAAGAACGTCTGGAAATTGTGGTCGAATGCGCAGTGGATCACCGCATCAGCTGCCGCTGCGCCGGTGGCGAGCGTTTCAGGCTGTTCCAGGTCTCCACGATGAACTTCGACGCCTGCCGCTTCGAGTTGCCGCGCACCGGCGTCGGAGCGGGTAAGTCCTAGTACTTGGTGGCCACGGGCCTGTAGCTCGGGAATGACGTGCGAGCCGATGAAGCCGGTCGCACCGGTCAGAAACACGCGCATGGATAATCTCCTTCTTGTCGAAGCGTCATATCCCGACATGCCCAAACGTGTTAAAGTAGTGATGTTATCGTGGTATAACGTACAACAGGATCGACCATGGCCAGCGAAGCGCCCAATAAACTCGGCAGCTATCTGCGCGATCGTCGCACCCGCCTCGACCCGGTGGCGCTGGGTTTCGGGGGCGGTCGGCGGCGCACCCCAGGGCTTCGCCGCGAGGAAGTGGCGAGCCGGGCGAACATCAGCCCGACATGGTATACCTGGCTGGAACAGGGTCGTGGCGGCGCCCCGTCAGCCGACGTGCTCGACCGGATTGCCAGGGGCCTGATGCTGACCGAGCCGGAGCGCGAGCACATCTACATGCTGGGGCTCGGCCGTCCGCCGGAGGCTTGCTACCAACCGATCGACGGCATCTCTCCGCGGCTACAGCGTGTACTCGATGGCATGTTGCTGAGCCCAGCTATCATAAAGACGGCGATGTGGGACGTCGTCGGTTGGAACCGGGCGGCTACGCTCCTGCTGACCGACTATGCCAAGCTTCCGCGTGAAGAACGCAACATCCTGCGCCTCATGTTCGGCAGGGACGACATCCGCGCTCGAAACGAGGATTGGGAGAGCGTCGCTCGCTTTGTCGTCGGTGCCTTTCGCGCCGACGTGGCCCGGGCAGGCGCAAATAACAGCGCGGAAGTCACGAAGCTGGTTGCGGAGCTGTGCCGCAGCAGCCCCGAGTTCGAGGCGCTCTGGCAGAACAACGATGTCATCGCGCACGGCGAAGGCGTGAAGCGCATCCATCATCCCGACGCAGGGCTGCTCGCAATGGAGTTCTTCTCGTTCGCCGTCGAAGGGCGGCCGGAGCTGGGAATGATCGTCTACAATCCCGCCACTCCAGCCGACGAGGAGCGGCTGCGCGAGCTGCTTGAAGGTGGCGAAGACTGATCAGGGTCAGACAACCTCGTCCCGGGTGAGACGACCCAAACTTGGCCGTTCAGCGCGGCCCTGGCGCTACTCGAAAGCCGACATTTGTTTACGCCGGCCTGTGCCATTTCGGCAACCGCGACTGCTCGCCTGAACAGCCCAGGCTGATGGAGCGCCGCACCTCACCAAACGCCGCAGAAAACCTAGGAACGCCTAAACATCAGCCGGCCGTAACGCCGCCGTCGGCAGTCCATACCGCACCATGAACGGCACTGGCCGCGGGCGAGCTGATGAAGCCCACCACCGCCGCGACTTCTGCGGCCTGGGATGGCGGACGATCGCCCGAGTAGCGCTTGATCTTGGCGAAATCGGCATCGACCGGCGGCCGCGTCGCCTCGCTGATTTCGGTCATCATGCCGCCGGGCGCGACCGCGTTGATGCGGATCGGCATGTCGACGTATTCGAGCGCCAGCGACCTGGTCAGCTGCAGCAGCGCGCCCTTGGACATTGAATAGGGCACCGCATAAGGCGTCCCGATCAGCGCGCTCTGCGACAGCACGTTGACGATGTTGCCCCCGCTGGCGAGCAAGTGCGGGATAGCGGCCTGGCAGAACCAGAACGGCGCGGCGGCGTTGACGCCAATGATCTGCCAGAACTCCGCCTCGGGTACGTCGACCGCGTGGTCGAAGCGCAAAAGGCCGGCGGCGTTGACCAGCACGTCGAGCCCGCCGTAAGTCGTCACCGCCGCCTCGACCGCGTCGATGCAGTTAGCGCGCTCGCGGATATCGGCGGGGAACGCCGTGCACGAGGCACCGCGTGTCCGCAGCTCCGCGCAAGTCTGCTCCAGCCGCTCGGCGAGGATGTCGACCAGCAGCAGTGCGACGCCCTGCCCTGCCAGCACTTCCGCGACCGCCTTGCCTAGTCCGCGCGCCGCGCCGGTGACCAGCGCCACGCGCGGGGATGCCTCATGGGTCATATATCCGTGTTCTCCATCAAGCGCGCACCGCCGTCTCGGGCACGGCCACCTTGCTCGGTCCGATGAACCGGCAGATCAGGGCGCCGCGTGTTCTTCCCAGCGTATCGATCTGGTTCGGTGCGTCGCCCCAAGCGGAGGGACTGATCGCGATGCGGATGCGGCCGTCGGGCTCGGCGACGCAGGCGTTGTCGCCGGCGCCCGCGCCGGGCAGCGGCTCGCACCAGTGGTTGTAGGCGTGAAGCGACCAGTAGCCGTGCAGGTCCGCGGGCAGGATCACGTCGAGCCATTCGCCTTCGGCAAGATCATAGGAGCCGAGGAAGTAGATCGTATTGGGATCGCCCTGCACGCCCTGCGCCATCGGCGGCGCCTCTGCGTGGAAGCGGTTTCTGGCCGCGCTGGTCACGGCCGACCATTCGAGGAAGGTGCGGATCGAACCGAGCAGGGCATTCGCGACCTGGCTCAGCGCCGCCGAAGTGCTGCCTTGCGCAAGCGTCAGATCGCCTATCGGCGGGCCGCCGGTCAGCACCAGCC
>CAJCHR010000262.1 GCA_903970225.1 Actinobacteria bacterium 21-64-8
GCGCCGGCTTCGCGCCGCTGATCGCACTGTGGCTTTCGGCGACATTCGGCCTGCTGTCGTCAGGCGGCTACCTGCTCTCGGGCGCGGCCGCGACGCTGGCAGCGCTGTGGCTCAACCGCGAACTCGCGCAGACGCGCTAACCCGCCAGTCCGCGCTCCAGCCCGGCGAGCAGGTCGTCGGGGTGCTCGAGTCCGATCGATAGGCGGAGCAGCCCATCGGTGATGCCGGCGCGGGTGCGCGCTTCGATCGACATCGAGGCATGAGTCATCGTCGCCGGGTGCGAGACCAGGCTCTCCACCCCGCCCAGCGATTCCGCGAGCGTGAAGTGCGCGACTTTGCTCAGGAACGCGCGCACGCCGTCCGCCCCGCCCGCGATCTCGATGCTCATCATCGCGCCGAAACCCTTCTGCTGGCGCGCGGCGAGGTCATGCTGCGGATGGGAGGCGAGACCCGGGTAATGCACCGCGGCGATGCCCGGGTGCGCTTCCAGCCGCTCCGCAATCGCACTCGCTGTGCTCTGCTGCCGCTCGATCCGCGCGAACAGCGTGCGCAAGCCGCGCAGCGTGAGCCACGCGTCGAACGGTGCGCCGGTCAGGCCAGCCGTATTCGCCCAGACGCGGTCGGCCGCGGCATCCTCGGCGTTCGCGGCGATCAGCGCGCCGGCGATGATGTCGCTATGGCCGTTGATGTACTTGGTGCTCGAATGCAGCACATAATCCGCGCCCAGCGCGATCGGATTCTGCAACGCGGGCGAGAGGAACGTGTTGTCGACCACCACTTTCGCGCCAGCCGCATGGCCTGCGGCGGCGATCGCGGCGATATCGACCACGCGCATCAGCGGATTGCTCGGCGTCTCGACGAACACGAGGCTCGCGCCGTCCTTGAGCGCATCCGCGAGCGCGGCGGGATCGCCCTGATCGACGATCGTCAGCCGGAACTGGCGCCGGCTCGCGCGCCCATTGGCGAGGCGCAGCGTCCCGCCATAGCAATCGTGCGGGACGACGAGATGATCGTCAGGCGAGAGCCGCCCGAGCAGAAGGTCGATAGCCGCCATGCCCGACGCGGTGATCGTCGCGCCCGCGCCGCCTTCCAGCTTGGCCAAGGCTTCGCCGAGCAGGTCCCGATTGGCATTGCCGCCTCGTCCATAGCCATACTGGCGCGGCCGCTCGAACGCCTCGTAGGCATATGTGGACGTCAGGTAGAGCGGCGGCGCGACCGCGCCATAGGCGGTATCTATGGCGATACCGTGCGTAGCGGCGATGGTCTCGGGCGAAAGATGGTCGGTCATTCCCCCGGATGGCCCGGGACGGCGCATTCGGCAAGACGGAGCCGCCTCCACCATCTCCCCCGGGGCAAAGGATTTACGAGGGGGGCGACTCGTCCGCGGCGAGCGGCATGTCGACCGTGAAGGCGCTCCCCTTCCCGCGCCCCTCGCTCGCCACCGCGATCGTGCCGCCGTGAAGCTGCACCAGTTGGCGCACCAGCGCGAGGCCGATGCCGAGCCCGGACGATGCCTGTGCGCGGTGGTCCTCCAGCTGCGCGAACATGTCGAATATCTGCGACTGTCGCTCGGCCGGAATCCCCGAGCCGTTGTCCGACACGGTTATCTCGCACCGCTCGCCACGAACCCGGCCGGACAGCACGATGGCGCCGCCATCGGGTGTGTACTTCGCCGCATTGTTGAGCAGGTTGGTCACGACTTGCGCCATCCGCGTGTGGTCGGCATCGAGCCAGACCGCCACGTCGGGAATATCGAGGGTAAACGTGTGCCCTCCCTCATCGATCTGCGTCTGGCTCGCCTCGATCGCGGTCCGCGCGATCGTCGCGAGCTGGATCCGTTCCTTCTGAAGCGAGACTTTGCCTTCGGTGATCCGCGATACGTCGAGCAAGTCCTCGATCAGCCGCGAGAGGTGAGTCAGCTGCCCCGCCATCTTGTCGCGCACCATCACCGCGCGGTCGCTGGTGACGTGCTTCTTGAGCAGGTGAATGCCCGCGTTGAGCGCGGTCACCGGATTGCGCAACTCGTGCGCGAGGATCGCGAGGAACTCGTCCTTGCGGCGGTCGGCAGACTTCAACGCCTTTGTCGCCTCCTCCAGCGCATCGCGCTGCGCCGCGATCTGCTGGCGCTGGCGGTAGAGATCGATGAACACCTCCGCCTTGCTGCGCAGAATATCGGCCTCGATCGGCTTCTGGATGAAGTCGACCGCGCCCGCCTCGTAGCCGCGGAAACGGCGCTGCGCGTCGGCGGTGCCTGCGGTCACGAAGATGATCGGCACGTGCCGCGTACGCTCGCTGCCGCGCAGGAATTCGGCGAGTTCGAACCCGTTCATGCCGGGCATCTGCACGTCGAGCAGCGCAAGCGCGACATCGTGCACCAGCAGCAGTTCCAGCGCTTCCTCGCCCGAACGCGCCTTCAGCAGCAGCAGATCGTCACGCTTGAGCAGCGCCTCGAGGGAAATCAGGTTTTCCGCAAGGTCATCGACCAGCAGCAGCGGCACCGGCGCGGTCATCGCTGGCCCGCTGCGTTGAGGAACGTCGCGATATCGCAGAGGCTCATGACGTGCGCGGTCGGGCAGGCCTTGATCGCTTCGCTGGGCATCGTTTCCGCGTAAGCCTGCGTGGGGTCCTCGACGAGCGCGATGCCGCCTGCGTCCGCGACTGCGCGCAGCCCATGGGCGCCATCGGGGTTCGCGCCGGTCAGGATCACGCCAATCAAGCCCGCACCATAGGCATCCGCGGCGCTTTCGAACAGTACGTCGATCGACGGGCGCGAATAAAG
>CAJCHR010000263.1 GCA_903970225.1 Actinobacteria bacterium 21-64-8
TTATGCGCCGCAGACGCTCACCATTCCGCAGGACCGAAAGCCATGGGAGGTCTACGTGGATAGCGCGGGTCGGCGCTTCGTGCGCGAGGACGATCCCAGCATCGATGCGCGCGAGCGCGCGCTGTTCGATCTGCCGGACATGACGTTCTGGGCAGTCTATGACCAATCGATCCGCGAGGCCGCGCCGCCGTTCTTCACGATTCCGGACGATGCTGTGGACGCCCGCTTCGACAGTCTTCCCGGCTACCAGAACGCCGCCACGCTGGAGGAGCTTGCCGCGACGATGGGAATCGATCCGGCAGCGCTCGCTCAGACGATCAATGCCTATAACGCGGGCATCGCCGAGGGATATCCCGATCCACTTGGCCGAGACCATCGACCCCTGCCAATCCTACGCGCGCCGTTCTACGCCGTGCGCCACGTCGGCTGGAGCATCACCTCATTCGCGGGCGTGAAGCTCGACGGCGCGCTTCGTGTGCTCGATAAGGAAGGTAAAGCCATTCCAAATCTTTATGCTGCCGGCGAGATCGTTGGCCTGGGAGCGACATGCGGAGACGCATTCTCGGGCGGCATGAGCGTGACCCCGGCCATGACCTTCGGGCGGCTCCTGGGCACCCGGCTGGGCCAGTCGCGCGCGGCCGAGGCCGAAGCAGCGTGAGCGCGCTCGCCGTAGATGCACCAAACCTGCCGAAGCTGCGCTTCGAACCGAAGCTCGTCATACTGGCGATCGCGTTCGTTGCAGCGGCGTTCGTCGTGCCCCCGCTGTTCCGCACCGCCACCATTGCGCTGGCCTTTGCGATGCTCGCGCTCGCGCCGATGCCCAAAGGCACGCGCGCGCTGACGTTCGCGGTCATGGCAGGCCTGGCGACAGGCACCACCGCGATCAGCACGTTCGCGGTCTCGATCTTCCAGGCGCCGGTCACGCACGAATTCGGCTGGTCGCAGACCAAGTACTCGACGGTGCTGACGCTCGGCGCGCTGGTGCTGGTGTTCGGCGGGCCGTTCGCGGGCCGCGTGTTCGACCGTTACGGCGTGCGCAAGTTCACGATCGCCTCGATCCTGTTGATGGGCCTGCTGCTCATTTCGCTTCACTGGCAGACCAGCTCGATCGGGCAGTTCTACGCCACCTACTGCCTGATCCAGTTCCTCGGCTTTGGCACCTCCTCGATCGCCTACTCGCGGATCGTCGCGCGCTGGTTTCGCGCGCGGCGGGGACAGGCTTTCGGGACCGCGCTCGCCGGCGTCGGCGTGGGCGGAGCGGTGCTGTCGGCCTTGTCGCAGTCGCTGATCAGCGCGGTCGGCTGGCGCGATGCCTACGTGGGCCTCGGCCTGTTCCTGATCTGCGTCGTCGTTCCGATCGTGTTCCTTTGGCTGCGCGACAATCCAGAGGACATCGGACTTGGTGTCGACGGGGTTGCGCTGGAAACCGCGTCCATCCCGGGCGTAGAGGCGCCGTCGCCGGTCTCGTCGCAGCTCGTTGGCCTGACCGCTGGCGAGACGCGCCGGACGGGTCTGTTCTGGTACATGATGGTTCCCTTCTTCATCATGGGCCTGGGCACCGGCGGGATCATGCTGCAGCTCTTTCCGATCCTGCTGAGCCATGGCATCTCGGCACAGCAAGCGGCGGCCATCCAGGGCGCGCTGGGCCTCGCATTGATCGCCGGGCGCGCGTTCGCGGGCGCGCTGATGGACCGCTTCTTCGCGCCTTACATCGCGGCAAGCTCGCTGCTGTTCCCCCTGTTCGGCAGCGCCTTGCTCGCGCTGGGCGTCAACGGCCTGTGGGCGCTGATCGCGGCACTGTGCATCGGTCTTTCGACCGGCGCGGAAGTCGACATCGTCGCTTACCTGATCACGCGCTACTTCGGGACGCGCGCCTATTCAGAGAACTACGGATGGCTTTACGGCGGCTGGGCGCTCGGCGCGGGACTGGCGCCGATGCTTTCGGCGCAGGCGATGGACCGCCTCGGCAGCTTCTCGCCCGCGCTGTGGCTTTATGTCGGCATGTTCGCGGTCGCGGCCGCGATGCTCGCGCGCCTGCGGCCTTATCCGATCCTCAAGCCGGCCCCGCTGGACTGAGCTGCGGAGCCCGCCGTGCGGGCCTTCAGGCGACCTTGCTGCGCCTGGGCTTGGCAGCCCGCGGTGCCGGCGCGGCGGCGCTCGCCGCGATCTCGGCGATGATGTGTCCGCGCAGCTCGTCGGCCATCGCGCTCAGTGGATAGTCCGAACGGTAGAGCAGGCAGGCGTGACGTTCGATCGTCGGCTGCGGCGCGTCGATCAGCACGAACGACGCGTTCTCCGTGCCGAGTCGCGGCCAGCAGATATCGCGTGAGACGAACAACAGGTAGTCGTCGTTCGCCAGCAGCTCGAGGCCGACCGTGGCCGAATCCGAATAGAGCACATGAGCCGGCGGCCGCAGACCCTGTTTGACGTAAGTGGCGACGGTCGCCTCGTAGCTGTCCCGGCGGGTGTGCGAGAGCATCCAGGTGTAATCCTGCATGTCCTCAAGCGTGACGTTGCGCTTCCCCGCCAGGGGATGCTCGCGGCGCGCGATGATGAAATCGCGCGAGGCGTAAAGCGGCGTCTGCACCAGGTCCTGCCGCTGAGTCCGGGCATTGTTGGGGGCGCCGGCTATCAGATCGAACTCGCCGGCATCGAGCCGCGCCAGCAGGTCCTGCGTGTAGCCTTCGACGACCGCGATGCCAGCATCGGGCGCGACCTTGCGAAGGCGGGCGATGGCGCGCGCGATCGGCGCGCCGTCGATGCTCTCCCCCACGCCGAGCCGGACCCAGCCGCTGAGCCCGTCGCGCCGTGCGTGCACTTCCTCCAGCGCGCGCCGTTCGGCCGCCATCATGAAGCGCGCGTGCGGCAGGAACGCGTCGCCGAACTCGGTCGGGCGCGTGATGCCGCCGCGCTCACGGTCGAACAGCGTCACGCCGAGCGACTTCTCGAGCTTTGCGATCGACGTCGACAGCGCTTGGGGGGTGATATCGAGGAGCCGCGCCGCCGCCGCGAAGCTGCCGTTGTCTACGACCTCCACGAACCGGGAAATGCTGTCAAAGTCCATTGCGTCCACCCATTTCGATAGCGGGCCCGGTGGTTGAGGATCGATGCCCGGACCAGTCGCTACTCAACCAAAATCTCGAGGCTCTCAAACCAGACATTCGTTCGCAATGCCATCGCCCATTGCAGCATTTGGCAGCACTATGACCGCCTTTGTCACGCAGCATCGAACAAGCACTTCCCCTGCTCGCCACTTGGGCGAGTTCGCATTCCCGTGATTGCAAGGCTCCGGGGACCGGCGCTCGCGTTCAGCCAGCATGATGCCGCCCAAGGCTACGGAACGCGACATCAGTATAACAATTAATTTTTGTTTTCCGGTTGTCATTATAAACCATATATGGATAAACTGTGTCCTGGCCGTACGCCGGCTTGGCCAGGGAATCGCCTGCCAACAAGCACGGTCTGCAGCCAACGTCGGCTCATCGATCACTCGCCGACGAGATGCCGGGCCGCCGCAGTGCCACGCAAATCCATGTCTTGAGGAGTGTTGTAGAATGCCACTGACCCGCGCTGTCGGATCCTACGTCATGTATCCGTTCGACGATCCGGCGGATCAAGTGAGCTGGGAAGACTTCATCGTCACCACCAACCCCGATGGCAGCCGGACTTCGCAGACGATGTCGCGCTTTCCGGGCTGCACGGTGGTCCGCCACGTCACGCAGACCGTCGCGCCCGATTTCTCGCCGATCGACGGTTTCGTGCGTCTTTACGTCGACAACGTGTTCACCGGGGCGCTGATCCGCCGCGTTGAGGGCGACAAGCTCGTCTCGATCCGCCTGCCCGCAGGCGGTGAGCCGATCGACATGCAGACCTTCCCGCTCGACGGCCCCGACATGGTACTCGGCTATCACCCGACCACGGCCGAGGGCTGGAAGCTGATGAAGCTCGATCGCACCGTGAAGGGCCCGCAGACGCTGCGGCTGTTCACGGTCTCGATGACCTGGAACGGCCACACGCTCGACCACGGCAAGAAGGGCGAGATGTCGGTCGAATACATGGGCGAGGAGGAGATCACGACCGCCGCCGGCACGTTCGCCTGCCACCGCTACGTCTGGCACACGGGCGCGCACATGGACGGCGATCTGCAGCTGTGGCTGACCGGCCCGAACGCGATCTGCGCGCGGATGGACGGCGATCGGCGTCCGTTCCGCTACGAACTCTCCAGCTACACCGAGACCGTGTTCGGCGACGAACTCGAACTGGCACTTCACGACTGAGGGACCGCGGCGGCGCGCTTGCGTCCGCACGTTTCCCCGCGCTCCAAACGAAAGACGATCCATGCCTCTCACGCGCACTATCGGCACTCACATCATCTGCTCGCTCGACAATCTCGAGGAGCGTCATGACTGGGAGAGCTTCACGATCAGCCACAACCCCGATGGCACCCGCACCGCGCAGAGCCTGTCGCGCTTCCCCGGCACGCAGGTCGTGCGCCACGTCACCCAGACGGTCTCCGCCGACTTCACGCCGATCGACGGTGTCTCGCGGTTGTTCATCGACAACGTCTACCAGGGTATGCTCGTGCGCCGCGTCGTCGGCGATACGCTGACCTCGATGCTGATGCCCGCTGACGGCGGCCCGATCGACCAGGCTACGATCAAGCTCGATACGCCCGACACCGTGCTCGGCTATCACCCGAGCTCGGTCGAGAGCTGGAAGCTCATGAAGATCGACCGGACGATCAAGGGTCCGCAGACGATGCGCCTGCTCACCGTCTCGCACACCTGGAACGGCGGCACGCTGGAGCACGCGTTCAAGCTCGAATGCCAGGTCGAGTACCTGGGCGAAGAGACAATCACGACGCCCGCCGGCACCTTCCCGTGCCATCATTACGTCTGGCACACGCTCGCGTTCGACGGCGATCTCGAAATCTACACGACCGGGATCGACGACATCGTGGTGCGCATGGACGGCAGCGAGAAGCGGGTGCGCTACGAACTCGAGACGTACGAGGTCAAGGAATACGACGACGTGCGCGAATTCGACTTCTGATGAACGGGCCGGCGGGATCGATGGTCCCGCCGGCTGCCCGCTACTCTGCCTCGATCCGCGCTGGATAGCGGCCGAGCGTGAGGAGCATCAGCGCTCCGCCCAGCAAGATAACCGCCTCGAGCCACAGCACGGGCGCATAGCTCGCAAATCGATCGCGGATCACGACGATAAGGCCTGGCGAAAATCCCGCTCCGACCGCGATGATCGAGAGCTGGATCGCGTACAGTTCGCTGTAATGCCGCCGCCCGAAATAGCGGCTGACAATATAGGCCGTGAGATCGAACTCCGCCCCGGCGACGAGGCCGAGCGCGACGACGAGCAGCAAAGCGGCGATCTGGCCCGGCGCGGTCGCCAGCGCGATCATGCACAAAGCTGCCGGAGCCGCGACGATCACCGCCACGAAGGGCGCGCGGAGGCGGTCGAGCAGAAAGCCGCATCCGATCCGGCCGACGATGACACTGAGAGCCATCATCGACAGCGCCTGCGTCACTCGGCCGCTGGCCAGCCCGGTTTCGGTCAGGACCGGCATCAGGTTCGGCAAGAGACCACCGCTTCCGACGGCGAACGCAAGTGAGGCAGCCGCACTGATCCAGAAACGCCAGGATTGCAGAGCCGCGCCGACGGTGATGCCATCTGCGGCGAGGGGGGCGACGGTGTCCCTCGCCGCCCTGTCCGGATCCTTGAGCCACAGCATAAGGATCGGAACCGATATGGCGATCGGTGGAACCGCCAGCGCCAGATAAGCGCCGCGCCAGCCCAGCGCCGGGATGATCCACGCAAGCAGGAACGGGTATATCGCGCCGGCGACTCCCGAACCTGCCATGACGAGCCCGAGCGCAATCCCGCGCGCGCGGTCGAACTGCGCGCTGATGATCTTCGCGAAGGTCAACGGGATCGTGCCGAGACCGAGCGTGGCGAACAGGACCCAGGCGAAATAGAACGCGCTCATCGAATTGATCGTCGCGAGCGCCACGTGTCCGCAGGCGACCCCGATGGTGGACACGATCGCGACGCGCCGAGCACCGACGCGGTCGATCAATCGTCCGACGAGCGGCGGGAGCAGCACCAGTGCCACCGTGCTGAACGCCAGCGCGCCCATGATATGGCTGCGCGGCCAGCCCATGCTCTTGCTGAGCGCGGTTGCGAAAATGCCGATCGTATAGGCGAGATGCGGCGACAGCCCGAGCGCCATGCCCACGCTGCAGGCGGCGATCGTGCGCCAGCCGCGGCACAGTTCGCCCATGCTGGTGGTTGGCTCTGCGGCGAACGTCATCGCGGCGCGCCTACTTGTCTTCGAAAACATACTCCATGGCGTCTCCGAACTCCGTCAGAGTGTAGCTGTCGAGCTCCCAGGAGAACCCGCGGTGGGGGCCGTTCATCTTGGCGACGATCTCGTCCTTGCCGGTCGACCAGATCTCGAGATCGCCATCGAGCTTGCCTGTGCTCCAGACGTAGTGGTGGCATAGGAAGGTTCCAGCCGGCACGGTCACCTCTTCCTCGCCCAGATAGCGAACCGGCATGTCGGCTACGCCGCCATGGCCACCCGTCCCGCCGTTCCAGGTCAGCGAGCTGGACAGATAGTGGATCGTCTGCGGTTCGCTGTGCGAGCGGTCGAGCTTGGTCAGTTTCCATCCCTCGACCGCCGAGGGGTGATAGCTGAGCATCATCTCGGGCGTATCGAGCGGGAATTCGGCGAGGTCGAGATCGCCGCCGTCGGGCGGCAGGACCACCGACTTGATCGTGTCGCCCGAGACGTGGCGCACCATCGCGCCCTGGTAGACCCGGTCGGTGTAGATCCGCACGAAGCCGTCGATCGGCGTGAAGTCGGCCGCGACCGTCTGGGTCACGAAGCGCACCATCGTATTGCCCGGAAAGCGCGACATCGTCTGGGCGGTGCGGCTGCCGTCCGGGTTGGCGGTCACCATGAAGCTTTCCCAGAATGCGGTGCTCTCGGGATTGTCGAGCGGCCGCATCAGATAGGAACCGACGGTCAACCTCACGCTCATGCGCGCTTCTCCAGTTCGGCGCACGGCTGCGAAATCTGAGCCGTCGGCGCGAGACTCGACGCTAGCGGCGGCGCATGATCCGGCCATTGCCCGCTCGAACAATGTTCGCCGGACGGTGAAAACAGCGCAGCGTTCTGTTCTCCCGCCGAAGACTTCGGGCCATTCCGTTTACCGCCCGTCTGCGAAAGGCTATCACCCGTCCGTGACGGAGCTTCCGGCCTTCAAGCTGATCGTGAACGGCGAACGCACGGCGGTTCGAGCGGATGGCGACACGCCGCTGCTGTGGGTGCTGCGCGATCTGCTTGGCCTGTATGGCACCAAGTTCGGGTGCGGCATCGCGCAGTGCGGGGCCTGCACCGTGCATATCAACGGCCAGCCGGTACGCTCCTGCTCGATCCCGCTCTCCGAAGCCATTCACGGCGAGATCACCACGATCGAGGGTGCCAGGGGGCCGACGGCGAAAGCCGTGATCAATGCGTGGACCGCGCGCAACGTTCCGCAATGCGGCTATTGCCAGTCCGGCCAAGTTATGAGCGCGATCGCGCTGCTGAGCGAAGTGCCCGTGCCGAGCGACGAGGACATCGACACCGCGATGAGCGGCAACATCTGCCGCTGCGGCACGTACTTGCGCATCCGCGCCGCGATTCACGATGCGGCGGCACAGCTGGGCAAAGCCTGACCGCTCAGGCCTGCGCTTCGCCGATCACCGGGAACCGGACGACCGGCGTCATGCCCATCCGCTCGAGCGCATTGATCACCGCCGCGGGCGCGACGACCGAGCCGGGCTCGCCGATGCCGGTCGGCGGATGGTCGCTCTCGACGATGTGCACCTCGATCTCGCGCGGCATCTCGTGCATGCGCATCATGCGGTAGCGGTCGAAGTTGCGCTGCACCGGCGCGCCGTCCTCGAACGTGATTCCTCCGTAAAGCGCGCTCGAAAGACCGAACCCGATGCCGCCCTCGACCTGTGAGCGCAGCGTATCGGGATTGAGTGCAAGGCCCACGTCGATCGCGGCGACGATCCGCTCGATGCGGAAGGCCTCCGTCGTGCCGCTGACTTCCGCGATCTGCGCCACGAACGAGGCGTCGGCCGTGTGCACCGAGACTCCGCGCCACCGGCCGGGGAGGGGAGGGGTGTCCCAGCCGATCTTCTCCGCCGCGAGCCGCAGCACCGCCTGCTGGCGCGGATCGTGCCCAAGCAGCGCAAGGCGGAAGGCAACCGGATCGGCGCCGGCGGCGCGCGCCATGCGGTCGATGAAGATCTCCTTGGCGACGCACTCGTGATTGTTGCTGATCCCGCGATAGGTCTCGACCGTCACCGGAACGTCGATGCGCCACCACGACAGCCGCGTGTTCGGGACGGAGTAGAGCGCGGTGGCGTTGCCTTCGAGCACGCTCGACCGGTTGATCTCGGGAACCTTGGGATCGAACTGCGGGAATACGCCCTGCCCCGCTGAGCGCTGTTCGATCGCGACCAGCTTGCCGCCCGCGTCCAGCCCGCCTCGCAGCACATGCGTCGTCTGCGGCCGGTAGTGCGCACCGCCGATATCGTCCTCGCGCGTACGCACCAGCTTGATCGGCCAGCGCCCCCCGGTCGCCTTGAGGATCTGGGCGAGATCCACGACCCAGTCGGAATTGGAGGCCGCGCGCCGACCGAAGCTGCCGCCCGCCGGCACGGTGTCGAGCGTAACCTGCTCGGGCGCGATGCCGAGCACTTCGGCAACCGCGCCCTGGTTCAGCGTCTGTGACTGGAAGCCCGCGCGCATCGCGCACCGGCCGCCGGTGAACACGCCGCTCACCGACGGCGTCTCCATCGGCGCATGCGCGAGGTAGGGAAACTCGAACCGCGCCTCCACCACGTTCGCGGCTGCGTGAAAGGCGGCTTGCGGGTCTCCCTTGTCCTCGCGGAACGTGGGCGCCTCTTTCGCCATGGCGGTATCGAAGCGCGCGAACAGCGCTTCGGACGACAGGCCGGCTGCGTCGCCATGCTCCCAGCGCGCCTGCAACAGCCCGCGCGCCTTGATCGCCTGCCATGTGTTATCCGCGACGATCGCCACGCCGCCGGGAACCTCGACGACCGCGACCACGCCGGGAAGCCGGCTGACGGCCGTGTCGTAACCGATCAGCCGGCCACCGATTCTGGGCGGCCGGGCGATGACCGCGATCTTCATGCCCGGCAGCGATCCGTCGATTCCGTAGCGCACCTGCCCGCTCGACTTCGCGCGCGCGTCGAGCTGCGGCAGCGGGCGTCCGAGAAGGCGATAATCGGCGCGGGGCTTGGGGCTGGCTTTGGGCGCAGGCAGACGACCGGCAGCCGCGGCGAGCGCGCCGAAACCCGCCTCGCGCTTGCCCCAGCGCAGCACGCTCCCACGCACCTCGATGGCTTCGGGCGGCGCATGCCAGGCGGTCGCCGCCGCCTGCACGAGCATCGCGCGCGCCGTCGCGCCGGCGAGCCGCATCTGCTCCCAGCTGTTGGCAATCGAGGTCGAGCCGCCGGTGGTCTGCGCGCCCCACACGGTATGCGCGTAATCGGGCATCTTCGCCGGCGCGCCGACCACGCGCACGCGCGACCAGTCGGCATCGAGCTCCTCGGCGAGGATCGAGGCGAGACCGCTCCAGATGCCTTGCCCCATGTCGAGGTGCTTGGCGTAGACGGTGACCCAGCCAGCCTGGTCGATCTCCAGGAAGCGCTGGACCAACCCGCGCGGCGCGCCGGTCGCAAAGGCCTTCGGCGATGCAAGGCCGAGCAACAGGCCCGCCGAAGACATCGCGAGGAATTGCCGGCGCGGCATGGCTGCCGCGGATTCAAGGCTGCGAGCGGGGCCGGCCTTCGTCACCGGGCGCGGACCTGCGGCATCCAGCGTGCAGCGAACGGGCTTGCCATGCGCAAGACGTGGATCGGCAGCCCGTGCCTGTCAACGCGCGGGAGGCTGCTCGGGATGCCGGGAAGCGAGTGATCGTCGTTGTGTTCGCGCTGCGGACAAACACTCGCCCCGGGTCGCCGCCTGCGTTGACAGTCGCCGCTCGCGAAGAGAGGCCCGGCCGGTGAGATCGACGCGCGGCCGTGCGGGCGATGCGATGGACGAGGATTTCGCAGATGCGCGATGCAGCCGATCATGCGCAGCCGTCCAGCCCGAAGCCGCGGCGCGGCTATGCCGACGGGGCTTATGGCCAGGTCCATTATCGCCGGACAGGCGCCGGAGAGCCGCTGGTGCTCTTGCATCAGGCGGGCATGAACTCCACGCAGTTCGATGCCGTCTTTCCGCTGTTCGCCGCGCGTGGCTTCGATGTCATCGGCATCGACATGCCCGGCTTCGGCATGTCGGATGCCGCACCGTTCGTTCCGCGCGTCGAGGACCTCGCCTGCTGCGTTCCGGCTGTGCTCGACGCGCTCGGGCTGACTTCGGCGGCGATCGCCGGACACCATACCGGCGCAATGGCGGCGACCGAGGCGGCGCTGCAGTTTCCCGAACGGGTTCGGGCCGTCGTCCTTCACGGTCCGATGCCGATCACCGAGGAGGAGCGCCAGGCGTTCCTCCAGGGCAAGCTCATCACCGAACAGGCCGAGTACGTGCCGCGTCCGGGCGGCGCTCATTTCGCGGCGCTCTGTGCGGTGCGCGAGCGGTTCGCTGCAGGAAGCGTGCCGACCGAGCGGATCAGCGACTATGTGATGCAGGCGTTCTCGGGCCAGTCGCCGTTCTGGCACGGGCACAATGCCGGCTTTCGCTACCGCCACGAGGACAGTCTGGCTCAGTTGACCTGCCCTGCACTGATCCTGACCAACACCGGCGACCAGATCTACGCGCATGCGCTGCGCGCGCGTGCTTTGCGTCCCGACCTCCCGTTCATCGCTCTGGAAGGCGGCGGCATCGACATCGTCGATCAGCAGCCCGAAGAATGGACCGAAGCGGTCGCGGCTTTCCTGAACCATTGAGCCCCCCTCAGGCGGGGCACCGCGCGCCGGTGTCCACCCAGGCCTGCGCGAGCGCGCCGAACCGGGCCTGCGTGCCGGGCGCAGGACGCCGACCCGCTCCGGGATGCCACCCCCAGCCGACCAGTTCGTCACGCCCCATGTGATCGACGATCTGGGCGAGCGAGCGTCCGCCGTTGCGCTCCCGATCCTGGATCTGCCGGCAGATCTGCCCGAGCGTTTTGTGCTGCCACGCCATTTCGGCGGGCGCGAGGCTCCACTTGGGATTGCCGGGGGCGTGGGCCGAGTCGAAGTTGTCGGAATGATGACAGTTCGCGCAGTGCATGCCGGGCGCGCCGATTCCGTCGATGCCGCGAACGACCAGCGGCTGGTGCGGCCGCATCGCCTCGGTCTGCGTGGGGCGGTTGCCGACGGGATGGCAGTTGAGGCAGCGCGGGCTCTGGATGACCTTGCCCATCTCGCCGAACAGAGCGACCGAGCGGGCGTTCGGATCGGCGATGACGGCGAAATCCTGCGGGCCGCGCAGCAGCGCCGCGGGCGGTTCCGGCTCTGCCACCGCCGTGCGGTATAGCGCCACCAGCGAGAGCGCCGCCGCTGCGGCAAGAAGGGGCCGACGCGGGCTCATGCGCCAAGGTGAGCAGACCCCGGGCCGCAGCGCCAGTCCGAAAGTCCGGTCGACATCAGCCTGTTCGCGCCGCGAACGAAATCGGCGCGATCGTGGCATGCGCGGGCATGGCAACCTAGCGGTTGCGCGATGAACCAATCGAATACGACTCT
>CAJCHR010000264.1 GCA_903970225.1 Actinobacteria bacterium 21-64-8
ACTGGTCGAAGCCATGATCGCCGATGCCAGGGAGCAAGGCTTCAAGATCGTACCGCTGTGCAGCTACGTCGATGCGGCGTTCCGGCGGCATCCCGAGTGGGGGGACTTGCGGGCGTGAGCGGACTTATCGCCAGACTGAAACCGCCTCGGCACCTTACCCTCGTCGTGCTGAACCTGTTTCAGCATTCATTTTTCGCGTCGGTACAATCGCATGACGCCGCACTTCGATCTCCCGCCTGAAGCGGCGGTGGGCCATCGACCTGCGGCGCCCAGGTATGGATCGACCCTGAAACGAGTTCAGGGTGACGGTCAGGAAGGTGTCTTCTACGGCTTCCAGTCGCTGACCACGTCATCGTAAACCGGACGCGGGCGTTCTTCGAGTTCGCGGCTCGAGGTGCCCAGGAAGATGAAGCCGGCGATGCGGCCGATGCCACCAAAATCGTCGGTGAACGCCCGGCGCACGGTTTCCGAGAACGCCGCCCATTCGGTCAGCCAGCCGCCATGGAACCCTTCGGCATGCGCGGCCACGAGCAGGTTCATGCAGGCGGCGCCTGCCGACAGCTCCTGCTCCCACACCGGAATCTTCTTCTCAGGATCGGGGTGCGAGATCGCGACGATCAGCGTCGGCGCGGTGTGCGCGAAGCGTTCGATGTCCTCGATATCCCGTTTGTGCGGCTCGCCCACATCGGCGCGGTAAGCGCGCTGAAGCAGATCGGCGAGCGCATCGCGCTGGTCGAGGCCGATCACCACGAAACGCCACGGGAACAGCTTGCCGTGATCGGGCACGCGCGTCGCGGCGGTCAGGATGCGCTTGAGCTGCGCCGCATCGGGTCCGGGCGCGACGAGATTGCGCGGCTTGGCCGAACGGCGCGTCGCGAGCAGCGTTGCCGGAGACGAGAGGTCGTTGAACGATTCGAGCGCAGCGGTCTGAGTCATGCGCGGGGTTTTGGCACCGGGCGCTGTCCGAAGAAAGCCTGCGGAGCAGAGGAAAGACTTTGAATTTCCTCAACTGAACCGATTAGCGCCAACGCAGCCTTTCGCGGTCCAGTTGCTGCGGCGTGGTCACTCCCATGAGCTTCATGCCGCGTTCGATTTCGTCCTTCAGCAGCGTTAGCGCGCGTTCGACGCCGGCCTGTCCCGCCGCGGCCAGCGCATACAAGTAGAGCCGGCCGCCCGAGGCGCAGTCAGCGCCTGCGCCAAGCGCTTTCAGGACATGCGTGCCGCGCCGGATGCCGCCGTCGCAGATGATCTCGATCTCGCCGCCAACCGCATCGACGATCTCGCGCAATGCGTCGAACGGCGCGCGGCTGCCGTCGAGCTGGCGGCCGCCGTGATTGGACACCATGATCGCGTCGGCCCCGATCTCCACCGCGCGCCGCGCGTCGCGCGCGCTGACGATGCCCTTGAGGCAGAACGACCCGCCCCACTCCTGTCGGATCGCCTCCGCGGTCGCCCAGGTCATCGTCGGGTCGAGCATCGTGTTGAAGTAATCGGCGATCGACACCGCCTCGCCCGTCCCGGCGCTCACATGAGTATCGAGATTGGGCAGGGCGAACTTCTCACGCAGCACGTAATCGAGTGCCCAGCGCGGCTTGATCGCATAAGACAGCGCCGAGGACGGCGTGAACTTGGGCGGCGAGGTGAAGCCGCTGCGCATGCAGCGCTCACGCTTGCCCGAGACGATGGTGTCGACTGTCAGCGTAATGCAATCGAACTTTGCGGCCTTGCAGCGTGCGATCATCGATCGGTTCAGTCCCTTGTCCTTATGGACATAGAGCTGAAACATCTTGGGGGTGGAGACGAGCGAGCCGATCTCCTCGATCGAGACCGTGGCGAGGCTGGATATGCCGAACCACAATCCGAATTTCTCCGCCGCACGTGCAACGGCTCGCTCTCCCTGCCAGTGAAACACGCGCTGCAGCGCGGTTGGGGAAAGGATCAGCGGCAGCGCGCTTCTGCGGCCGAGGATGGAAAGCGACGGATCGATCGCACCGACGCCCGCCAGCACTTCCGGCACCAGATCGCACTCATCGAACGCGGAGGTGTTGCGCGCCTTGGTCAGTTCGTCGTCGGCGGCGCCATCAATGTAATCGAACACCGGCCATGGCAGCCGCTGCTTCGCAAGCCTGCGGAAGTCTGCGATGTTGTGGCAATCGGTGAGCCGCATGAGCGGCGGCTTACTGGTTGCCTGCGACGCTGCCAAGTCGACCAAAGGTCGGAAGGTCAAGACAAGCCGGCACGACTGCCTTATTGCGAACCCCGAAAAAAGTCCGCCGTCCCTCAGGAGGCGACGCCGGTACGCTCTAGACCTTGCAACCTTTGGCGCGGCCGTACCCCTTGAGGAACGCGCGTCTTGCGATACCCGCAGTGATCGCATCCTGAAGCAATTGCTGCTCCTTGGCCGCACCCGACACTTGGCGGATGATGCCGCCGAACGGGATCAGCGAACTGACGATCGATTTGGCGACAGTACCGGCCTTCAGCCCTTGCGAACTGCGCTCGCGATCGACGTCGGGGCCCAGAGCGCGGTTCAACTCTCCGACCGCGCCGATGATCGCCGGGCAACCGTTCAGCACGGCATAAGGGTGCGCCTCGGCCCTGAGCAGGACCGGCGGGATCTTCTTCTTGCGCAAGTTGAGGTCTTCCGCGGGCGTTGCGGCAACATCCACAGCGCTGGGATTGTTTTCCGTCACCGGCTTGTCGGCCGCGCCGGCCGCACTTGCCGAGATCGCCGCAGCCGCGACCAATGCGTATGCCAATATCCTCATGCGTGGTGACCCCCGTGTCTGAGCGGCTCGGTTCGCCGCGCTGTAGCATCAGGTCGGCGAACGTATTGCGGACAATTTCGTTCCCGCACGTTGATCGCCGCACCGAGCGTGCCCCGAACGCCTCGGAAGACGTTCGGTACGCGACCAATCTAAGCGCCGATCACGCGCCCTGTGGCGCAGGCGATCCGGGACGGAAGCGCTTGCCCGACTTGGGGATGGCCGATCCGCGCACCTGGCTGCCGGGGACCGGGCCGGAGGGCGCATCCGGACGGTCAAGTACGCCCTTGTCGAGCAATTCCTTGATGTCATCCCCCGAGAGCGTCTCGTACTCGAGCAGGGCGCCTGCCAGCAGGTGAAGGTGCTCCGACTCGGTCTTGAGGATGTCGGTGGCGCGCGCATGGGCGGTATCGACCAGGCCGCGAATTTCGCTGTCGATCAGCTTGTTGGTCTCGTCCGACATCATCAGCCGCTGCGATCCGCCCATGCCGAGATAGCCCTCGGACTGGTCCTCGTATTGCAGCGGGCCGAGCTTGTCGGACATGCCCCACTTGGTGACCATGTTGCGCGCGAGGCTGGTGGCGTACTGGATGTCCGACGAGGCGCCCGAGGACACCTTGTCATAGCCGAAGATGATCTCCTCGGCAACGCGGCCGCCCATCGACACCGACAGGTTGGCGAGCATCTTATCGCGATGGTACGAATAGCTGTCACGCTCGGGCAGGCGCATGACCATGCCCAGCGCACGGCCGCGCGGGATGATCGTCGCCTTGTGGATCGGGTCCGACGCCGCCTCGTGAACGGAGACAAGCGCGTGGCCGGCCTCGTGATAGGCGGTCATCTTCTTCTCGTCGTCAGTCATGACCATGCTGCGACGCTCGGCGCCCATCATGACCTTGTCCTTGGCGTCCTCGAACTCCTGCATCGCGACCAGGCGCTTGTTGCGGCGCGCGGCCAGCAGCGCGGCCTCGTTGACGAGGTTGGCCAGATCAGCGCCCGAGAAGCCGGGTGTGCCGCGCGCGATCACGCGCGGGTTCACGTCGGGGGCCAGCGGCACCTTCTTCATGTGGACGGCAAGGATCTGCTCGCGGCCTTCGATGTCGGGGATCGGCACAACGACCTGGCGGTCGAAGCGGCCCGGACGCAGCAGCGCGGGATCGAGCACGTCGGGGCGGTTGGTCGCCGCGATGATGATGATGCCCTCATTGGCCTCGAACCCGTCCATCTCGACCAAGAGCTGGTTCAGCGTCTGCTCGCGCTCATCGTTCGAATTGCCCAGGCCATGGCCGCGATGGCGGCCGACCGCGTCGATCTCGTCGATGAACACGATGCACGGCGCGTTCTTTTTCGCCTGCTCGAACATGTCGCGCACACGAGACGCACCCACGCCGACGAACATCTCGACGAAATCCGAACCCGAAATGGTGAAGAACGGCACGCCCGCCTCACCGGCGATCGCGCGGGCGAGCAGCGTCTTGCCGGTGCCGGGCGAACCGACCAGCAGCGCGCCCTTGGGAATCGAGCCGCCGAGCTTGGCGAAACGCTGCGGATCCTTGAGGAACTCGACGATCTCCTCCAGCTCTTCGCGCGCTTCATCGATGCCGGCGACGTCGGAGAAGGTGACGCGGCCCTGGCGCTCGGTCAGCAGCTTGGCTTTGGACTTGCCGAAGCCCATCGCGCCCGATCCGCCGCCCTTCTGCACCTGGCGCAGCGCGAAGAACGCAATGCCCAGGATCAGCATGAACGGCAGCGCCTGCACCAGGATGTAGAGCAGCACGTTGGGTTCGTCCGGCGCCTTGCCCGCGTACTTCACATCGTTCGACTGGAGCAGCTGCGGCAGTGTGGTGTCGTTGGGTATGGGGATGGTGCTGAACGCATCGCCGTTGCGGTACTTGCCGACGATCTTGTCCTGCCCGACCTGCACTTCGGCGACCGAGCCATCGGCGACCTTGGCGCGGAAATCCGAATAGCGGATCGCGTTCGCCGAATCGCTGCGGCTGCCGAACATCGACACGACCATGAGCAGGGCGAGGAAGATGCCCCCCCACACCAGCAGGCTCTTGATCCAGGGATTGCCGCTTGGCTGTTCGTCGTTCATGTTCGGGAACCGTCCTTTTCGAGCCCTTCATGTAGGGCAACAGGCGGCAATCAACAAGCAGGCGCGGGCGCTTAGGGCGATCGATGCGACCGGATATCGGCCCGGTGCGGGACAACCGGGCTTATTCGAGCAGTTCTGCGCGGATCGCCGCAAGGTCTTGCGGGCTGAGTCCCAGATGCGCGAGGTAGCCCTCGATGCCGCCGAAATCCGAGTCGATCGCGGCGAGCAGCGCGAGAATGTAGTCAGGATGCGCACGGCCGAGTGCTCGCTTGACCGGTTCGGCGAGCACCATGTAGCGATCCGCATGGCGACTGACCTTGCGCCCGGCGAGCGCCGTGGCGAGATCGACTGAACGCTCCGTCATCGCAAAATCGGCGGCGATCACATCGCGCGGCACGCCCAGCGCGGCCAGCACCAATGCCGCGCCCCCGCCGGTGCGATCCTTGCCCGCGGTGCAGTTGATCACGATCGGCACTTGCCCCGCGGCGATTCGCCGGAACATCTCGGCATAAGCCGGTGCATGCTGAACGGGCAGGTGACGGTAGCCTGCCATCATCACAGCATGCGCCTCCTCGGCTGTGGCGATACCCTGTCCTGCCATTTGGTGAAGATTGCCGAACGTCTCGTCATGATCGCGCGACCAGTATCCGATCCCGGCATCCGCAGCCCAGCGGTTGGGATCGTCCTCCTGCTCGACGCCGGTGCGCAGATCGATGATCGAGCGGATGCCGCGCTCGGCGAGGATGTCATAGTCGCCCGGGGTCAGCCGCCCCATCGTGCCTGAGCGATACAGCTTGCCCCACTTGACGGTGCGGCCCCCGGCGGCGGGATAACCGCCCATGTCGCGGAAATTGACCCCGCCTTCGAGCGGGACCAGCCGCTCGGCAACGTCTGCGTCCATCGCTGCATCCTCTCTCGCCTCGGACCGCGGGCATCGAGACCCGGCGTTTCACGCCCATGACAGCCGATGCGAAGGCGCCACGCAAGGCCATACCGCATGGCCGATCAGAGTATCAGGCGGACCGACCTCCAGAGGCCCGCAGAATAGATATCGTGCTATATAGCACGATATCTATTCTGCGGGTGCATTGTCGTGGAGCGCTCCGAAAACGGGCGAATTGGCGATGCGAGGGCACGGGTGGCAGGTCGTGACCGATATCCGGACCGGCATTCCCACGCCCGTCCATCCTGAGCGTGTCGAAGGACTGGCCTTTATTCTTCGGACCAACTGGCCGGCCTCAAGGACAAGCATGGTCCTTCGACAGGCTGGCGACGAGCGGAGTTTGGTCACAGTATCGAAATTCGGCATTGGCGCACGTGCGTACGCTCGGACCGCGCCAGCGAAGCGTCCGGGGGCGGAGAACCGTGCGGCAGCGGCCCTCTCTTTTATCCCGGCGCGCGGTGTCGGACGCCGAAACCGGGTTCGCCATGGAAAGGCCGGGCGTGAATTGCCCGGCCCGCCCGCGCTTACTGGCTCGGCGTGAGCTTGGTGTTGATCACCCAGCCGACATTGTCGTTCTCGTCGGCGACTTCCCACCACAGGCCGTTCTTGTTCCCGGTCGGGAACACGTTCGAGCCGGGGGGCAGCGTGCGGATGATCTTGCCCGCCGCCGAGGCGGTCTTGTGCATCGCGACCGGGCCGGTCGCGGTGTAGCTCTTGGTCGGCGAGGCCTGGGCGGTGCCGGCGTCGCCGGGGTTGATGCCGCCCATCTCGGTGACTAGCTTCGCGTAGGCATCGATGAACGAGAGCGTCACGATCCGGCCGATGTCGGTGTTGTCATAGCCGCCGCC
>CAJCHR010000265.1 GCA_903970225.1 Actinobacteria bacterium 21-64-8
CAGCGTGAACGGCCCGCCGATCGCGGCTCCGGCGAGAGGCGGGGCCTCTGCCGTGCTTTGCTGCGGCGCGCTGTCGCAGCCGGCGAGAGGAAGTGTGAGTGCGCCTGCAAGTGCCGCAATTGTAACGAAACGTAGGGTCATGGCGGCGCGGTTCATGCTCTGCTAAACGGCTCGGCGCAAGGAACCTGCGGCGCTGCTCGCGGCATGCAGGACGAATTCAGGAATGAGGGAAAATACGTGAACGTGTCAGGCGGAGCCCGAATCCGACGTAAGTCCTCTCGCGGATTTTCGCGCGCGACTGGTTGGCGTATGGTGCTGGCTGCGGCTGCGCTGAGCATGGCGTTCCCGGCCGCGGCGCAATTTTCGGCCAGCTTCAAGTTCCTCGAAGCGGTCAAGAAGGCCGACGGGGCGACGGTCGAGGAAGCGCTCAACAAGCCGGGCACGACGATCATCAACACGCGCGACGTGACCACGGGCGAGACCGCGCTGCATCTCGTCACCAAGCGCAAGGACAAGACGTGGATGTCGTTCCTGCTGGAGCGCGGCGCCAACCCCAACTTGCGTGATCGCGACGGCGTGACCCCGATCCAGATCGCGACCAACCTCGGCTTCATCGACGGCGTCCAGTTGCTGCTGCAATACAGGGCGAGCCCGTCAGAAGCCAACGACGCGGGCGAGACGCCGCTGATCACCGCAACTCACCGGCACGACCTGTCGATGGTCAAGCTGCTGCTTTCGGGCGGCGCGGATTCCGCGCGGCCGGATAGCTCGGGCCGCTCGGCACGCGATTACGCGCGGGTCGATGGGCAGGACCAGATCCTGGCCGCGTTCGATGCCGCCGCAAAGAACCAGCCTGCGCGCGATGCGTCGAAGCCCTCCTACGGGCCAGCGCTTTGAGCGCCGCGGCGGACGATCTGACGCTGGACGAGCTGCGCCTTGCGCTCGCGCCGCGCATTGCCTCCGCGGCTGTGTTCGACGGCTGGAGCACGGCGGCGATCGACGCCGCGGCCGACGAGATCGGGGCGGCTCATGCGCTCGCCCGCTATGCCTTCGAACAGGGCCCAATGGCGATGATCACCGCCTGGAGCGAGGCCATCACCGCGAAGATGATCGAGGCATTTCCGCCCGATCGGATCGCCGCGCTGCCGGTGCGTGAGCGGATCCGCGCGCTCGTTCAGTTCCGGCTCGATGCCATGGCCGGCAAGGAGGAAGCGCTGCGCCGCGCGCTGTCGATCATGGCAAGCCCGCGCAATGCCGCGAAATCGCTGCGGCTGGGCTGGGCGAGCGCGGACGCGATGTGGCGCCTCGCCGGCGACACCGCGACCGATCTCAACCACTATTCCAAGCGTACGATCCTTGCCGGTGTTTATGCCGCGACGCTTGCGGTTTATCCCGACGATACGAGCGAGGAGAAGGCAGAGACCCGCGCATTCCTCGGTCGGCGGATCGATGGGATCATCCGGTTCGAGAAGGCCAAGGCGAAATTCAAGCTGCCCGAGGGTGAGAGGTTCAGCCCGGTGCGGTTTCTGGGGCGGCTGCGGTACCCGGAGCGGTGAGGATGGGCGTCTGCACGCGCAGCGACTTCGCCCCACTCGCATTCTAATGCGAACAAGTTGCAAGTAGCGCCTCGATCTGTCACGGCAATCGCTATGACGCTCGACCTCCTTCCGATCGGCAAGACTGCGCGTATCGTCTCGGTCGATTGGTCGCGGCTGGTGGATGAGGAGGCGCATCGACTGCGGGCGCTCGGTGTCGACGAAGGCGCGCGAATCGCGGTGTCGAGCCGCGGCGTGTTCGGCGGCCGCGATCCGCTGGCGATCGCGATCGGGCGGATGACGGTGGCGGTCCGGCGCGTTCACGCCGCCGCGATGCAGGTCGAGGAAATCTGATGAGCCGTCAGCGCCCATGAGCCGCCAAAGAAAGGTCGCGCTGGTCGGCAATCCCAACGCCGGCAAGAGCGCGCTGTTCAACGCGCTGACCGGCGCGCGCCAGAAGATCGCGAATTACCCCGGTGTGACAGTGGAGCGCAAAGCGGGCCGCCTGTTGCTGCCGAGCGGCGAACCGGTCGAACTGACCGATCTTCCCGGTGCCTACAGCCTGAGCCCGACCAGCCCCGACGAAGAAGTCACCAGCAAGGTCATCTACGGCAAATTCCCGGGCGAGGCCGTTCCAGACGTGATCGTGATCGTGCTCGATGCCTCGAACCTCGAGCAGCATCTGGTGTTCGCGCAGGAGCTGATCGCGCTGGGCAAGCCGACGCTGATCGCGCTCAACATGATCGACCTGGCCGAGCGTGACGGACTGATCATCGATCCCAGCGCGCTCGAATCGGCGCTGGGCGTCCCGGTGATCCCGACCGTCGCGGTCCGCCGCCGCGGGCTTGTCGAACTCGGCGAGGCGATCGCTGCCGCCGAGACTCGCCCATCGGCCGCCCGCGCGCACCTGACCATGCCCGAGCGGCGGTTCGAGGCGCATGCGATGGCGAGCGCGGCGATCCTCTCGGAGACTGCCAAGCACCGGCTGCATTCGAAGCTCGACCGGGTGCTGCTCGATCCCTGGCTGGGCCCGGTGATCCTGTTCGGGTTGCTGTTCGTGATGTTCCAGGCGGTGTTCGCCTGGGCGACGCCGTTCGCCGATGCGCTTCAGGCCGTCGTCAACTGGCTTATCGCCGGGGTACAGGACGTGATCCCGCCCAGCCTTCTGCGCAATTTCCTGACCGATGGCGTGCTTGCCGGCGTCGGCTCGGTGGTCGTGTTCCTGCCGCAGATCGTGATCCTGTTCGCCTTCATCCTCGTGCTCGAAGCCTCGGGCTACATGGCGCGTGCGGCGTTCCTGATGGACCGGCTGATGGCCTATATCGGCCTCTCGGGCCGCAGCTTCATTCCGCTGCTCTCCAGCTTCGCCTGCGCGGTGCCCGGGATCATGTCGACCCGCGCGATCGCCGATCCCAAGGACCGGCTGACCACGATCCTGATCGCGCCGATGATGACCTGCTCGGCGCGGCTGCCGGTCTACACCGTGATCATCGCCGCGTTCATTCCCAACCGGCCCGTCGCGGGCTTCATCGGCCTGCAGGGGCTGGTGATGTTCGTGCTCTATATCGTCGGCATCATCAGCGCGATGGGCGTGGCGATGCTGATGCGCAGCTCGATTACCAAGGGCGAGGCGAGCGGCTTCATTATGGAGCTGCCCAAGTACCAGATGCCCAACGCGCGCGACCTTGCGCTCGGCCTCGTACAGCGCGCGTGGATCTTCCTGCGCCGCGCGGGCACGATCATCTTCACGGTCGCGGTGGTGCTGTGGCTGGTGCTGAACTTCCCGCGCGCCGAGCCCGGACAGAACCAGGTCGACGCCTCGATCGGCGGCCACATCGCCAACGGCATCGCAGTGGTGATCGAGCCGATCGGCTTCAACCGCGACATCGCGCTCGCGCTGATCCCGGCGATGGCCGCGCGCGAAGTCGCCGTCAGCGCGCTCGCGACCAGCTATGCGGTCGGCGAATCGGATGACGCCAAGCGCGACGTAGCCCTTGGCGAACGCCTCAAGTCGCACTGGACGCTGCCCACCGCGCTCGCCTTCCTCGCCTGGTTCGTGTTCGCGCCGCAATGCATGTCGACGATCGCGGTCACCCGGCGCGAAACGAATGGGTGGAAATGGCCGGCCTTCATGCTCGCATATCTGTTCGGCCTCGCTTACGTATTCGCCGGGATCACATATTGGACTGCGGTGGCCCTCGGGCTCTAGGCCGCGAGAGGGAAACAGATGGCAGGCAGCGTCAACAAGGTCATTCTGGTCGGCAATCTCGGGAGCGATCCTGAGGTCAAGAGCTTCCAGAACGGCGGCAAGGTGTGCAACTTCAGCATCGCCACGTCCGAAAGCTGGAAGGACAAGACCAGCGGTGAGCGTCAGGAGCGCACCGAGTGGCACCGCGTCGCGATCTTCTCCGAAGGTCTCGCGGGCGTGGCCGAGCGGTTCCTCAAGAAGGGCAGCAAGGTCTACGTTGAGGGCCAGCTGCGCACGCGCAAGTGGCAGGGCCAGGACGGGCAGGACAAGTACACCACCGAGATCGTGCTGCAGGGCCCGGGCGCGGTGATGACCATGCTCGATGGTCCGCAGGGTGGCGGCGGCGCTGGTGGCGGCGGCCAGCGCAGCGGCGGTTGGAACGAGGGCGGCTCCGGCGGCGGCTCGTCCGGCGGTGGGGGCAGTTATGGTGGCGGCCGTTCCGGCGGAAGCAGCGGTGGTGGTTCGTCCAGCAGCGGCACCCGCGGCGGCTTCGCCGACGACCTCGACGATGATATCCCGTTCTGATCGCTCTGGTGGGTCAGCGGGCATCTGAGATGCTCTCAGTGTCGCCATTTGCGGCGTGGAGAATACATCTTGTGACTTTTCCGGGCATTGCCGCAGATTGCGGCTGTCTTCTGCACGCGGCCGCCATAGACTGCGCGCATGGCAGGGACTGGGGCGATGGCGCGACCGATGGTCGCGGACAAGGTTAGGCGGGCCGGCTTCCGGGCAGATCCCGCCATCGTGCTTGCCATCGCCGCGTTCGTGCTCGCGTTCGTGCTGCGGATCGAGCTGATCTCCGCGCCGCTGTCGTTCGACGAATTCGCCTCGCTCTACTTTGCCGACCGTCCGTTCAACGAGCTTTGGGGCTGGTGGATGGTGCGCGAGACGAACCCCGCGCTGTTCTACACGGTGCTGAAGCTCTGGCGGATCGTCCTGCCCGACAGCACCGAGACGCTGCGCGCACTGCCGATCGCGATCTCGCTCGCACAGATCGTCCTGCTCGCCCGGTTCGCGCACAAGACCTATGGTGGCCTCGCCGCGGCGCTGGCGATTCTGCTGCTCGCGCTGTCGCCCTCGGACATCTTCCTGACCAGCGACATCCGCGCCTATGGCCTCGCCAAGCTGGCGGTCACGGTCTCGTTCATCGGCCTCGTCAAGGCACTGAATGAGGAGGACGCGCAGATCGGCGGCTGGCTGGCTTATGCCGGCGGCGCGGTGATCGCGATCTATACGCACACCACGATGCTGCTCTGGCCAGTGGCCGCGACGATCGCGGTCCTGTCCGAGGCTCTGCTTTCGCGCGATGTCTCGCGGCGGAAGCTGGTGCGGCTGATGGTCGCCAACGTTGCGATCTTAGTGCTCTCGCTGTGGGAGTTGGCCTTGGTGGTGGCACAGCTCAAAGTGCACACCGCGAACATCGCGTGGATCCAACCGCTCTCGCTGGAGGATTTCCGCGACGAGATCAGCCTCCAGCTGCTGATGCAGGGCACGGGCAGTTCGCTGCTCATGCTGGGGCTGATGATCGTCGGCATCGCACGGACCTTCCGCAATCGCTCGACACGGCTCGCGCTGTTCGTGGCGGTGGCGGGAATGGCCGCGTTCAAGGCCGCCGATCAGGTCCATCCCGTCATCTCCGACTATACGCTGCACTGGGCGGCGAGCTTCACGGTCCTGCTTGCCGCCGCGGCGTTGGCGGCCCGGCGGGTACCTTCGGATCGGACCGGCGCCCGGATAGACGGGATCGGCGCCGCTGCCGTGCTGACCCTCGTCATCACCGTCGGCCTGGTCGAGTTCGAGGGCGAAGAGAACTGGCTGCCGCAGCCGCAGGATTGGGGTTACACCGTGCGCACCGTTGCCGGGACACGGGGCGCGGCGCTGCTGGCTTCGCACGAATCGGTCGGGCTGGTGATAGAGCAGGCCTGCCGGCTCGAGTTCCACCAGAAGGGCTGTCCCTTTCCTCTGGTGGTCATGGCCAATCCCTCGCTGGCCGACAGCTGGTCGTTCGGCGGCTATAGCGGGCGGATCGTGCCCAAGCGCGATGTGCTCGCCGCGCTCGGCCCGGCGCGCGTGGTCTATGCCTTCAGCCGCTACGTCTACACCCCGCTCGAACAACTGGGGCTCGATCCCGGCGACTACAAAGAAGTCGAATGGGACGATGGCGAGCTGATCGGCCCGATCCCGATCGAGGATTTTCCGGGCAAGGCGTAGAATGCGCTTTCAAACCTCGATCCGGTAAACCCGCGCCGCCGTCCCCCGGAACAGGTCGTCCTTCTCCGCATCCGAATATCCGGCCGCGATGCGTTTGAACGCGTTCCAGGTCGCGCCGTAGCTGCCGCTGGCGCGGTCGGGCGGAAAGTTGCTTTCGAACATCGCGCGCGCCGGGCCGAACGCCTCGATCGCGGCCTCAACTCGCGGCGCCCATTCGCGCGCGAGCACTTCGGAGGCTGCGCCGCGTTCACGCTCCCCGATCGCGCTGGTCATATCCATGCCCATTCCGCCCAGCTTGATGAACACGTTGGGCCTTAGCGCCAGATTGCCGATCAGCGCGTGCCACTGCGCGAACGCCTCCGCGCCCCGGCTCGCCCACGCGCCCATTGTCTCGGGCGTACCGACATGGTCGAGCACGATCGTCAGCTCGGGGATCGTGTCGGCGAGCGCGATCAGCTGACCCAGCTGGGTGTGCATGCACCACACGTCGAGGCTGAGGTCCATCTTGGCGAGCACGCGTGCACCGGCGATGTAATCGGGGTGGGCCAGGATCGTGCGCAGCCGCGGATCGCAGGCGAAGCCGTACATTCCGGCTTCGCTGAAGGCGGTGTTCATGCGGATTCCGCGAAACCGCTCGCCCGCGCGCGCGGCGTGAGTCTCGAGCACTTCGCCGACGCCCTCACGCAAAGTCAGATCGGCGGTACCGACGATCCGGTGCGCGACCCGCGTCGGGCCGTAAGCGCCGGTCGCGCTCATCGCGGCGGCGCCATTCAGGAATTCCGTCTCACCCACAGTGCGCAGCTCGGGCGGGCCATCGGCGCGGTACATCTGGTGCGCCTCTACCGCGACGGTGTGCGTTATCCGGTGCCCGCTCGCCTCGACCGTCTCCAGAAACTCGTCGAACAGGAACCGCTGCGGCTTCTGCGGCGCGCCCGGGGCGGCCTGGATGTGCCAGAGGTGATGGTGCGGATCGATGATCGGCCGCTCGGGATCGAGCGCCGGTTCCTCGGCTTCGGGCATGGTCGTCCTCTCCCGCGCGCGATCAGCCTTGGGCTGCCGCCAGCGCCTTCTCGTCGATCAGCATGGTGTACTCGCGCCGCGCGAACACCCAGCCATCGCCTTCGCGCACCAGTTCGTCGTCATAGCGTCCGACGACCTTCCAAACCTCCCCGCCCTTCAGCACGATGATCTCGCGGCAATTGACGTGCGCCGCCGCGCGGTCGCCGTCGACCACGGTCGAGCCGACTTCGGAGAAGAACGCCATCCGGTCGAGGATTTGCCACACCGCACGCCACGATTCGCGCAATGCCTCGATGCCGCGAACTTCCGCGCCCTGCCCGATGCGCACTGCGTCGGCGTGGAAGCACGCGAGGTAGGCGTCCTCATCCTTGGCGGTCGATGCATCGGCGTAACTGGCGTAGCGCTCGCGGATCGCGAGACGGTCAGCCAAAGATCCGATGAAGGCCATCAGGCGTTCAGCACGGGCGGCTTGGCGGTCTTCCACGCCTCGCGGTTGGCATCGGCGATCTGCGCCGCCTTCTCCCAGAACGCCGCGCCTTTGGCATGGTTGACGTACCCGAATTCACTCTCGTGCCGGATCTCGAGCAGTTGCACGCCCTGGGGCCCAACCTTGTACGTGTAGGGGACGTCGGCGGGCACGAAGAAGCTATCCTCGGGTCCGAGATCCTCGGTACCCAGCTTCAACGATCCGGCGATGATGTAGTACAGGCAGTCCACGTCGTGGCTGTGCAGCGGTAGTGGGAAGTCCTTCTTGAACCACACGTGCGCGAGGCTGAAACCGGGGATGCGCACGAGCACCTTGACGTCGTCGCCCTCGATCTCGCCGTTCGCGACGACCTTCTGCATGCGTGCCAGATCTTCGGGGCTCGGCGGTGCGACGGTCATGCAGCCGGCTTCCATCAGGCCGGGCGCGTCCTTGGCGCGGAAGATCTGGAAGCCGGGCTTCGTGGTCGTGGTGGCGGTCATGCCGAAAGTTTCCCTTGTCCGGTGCCGACGCTGGCGATGTGATCTTCGTGAAGCCGATGCTGGTGCGGGCTCAGCATCAGCGAACTGTTGACCAGTCGCTCGACCGAAGCGGCCTGGTGGACCGGCAGGTCGGCGGCCAGTTCGATCGCGATCTTGGACGCGCCGACGAGTTCGGGATCCTGCCGCGCAAGATGGCGGCAGAATGCCATGACCTCGTCCTCGAACGTTTCGTCGGGATAGACCTTGTGGACCAGGCCCATGACCCGCGCCTCGTCGGCATCGACCGGCATGTTGGCGGTGATCATCAGCCGCGCCCAGTGCGGACCGACGATGCGCACCAGCCGGCTGACGCCGTTGGTGGCGGGCAGCACGCCGAACTTGGCCTCGGGGAACGCATAGCTCGCACTCTTGGCGGCGAGACGGAAATCGCACGACAGGCTCATCTCGAGGCTGCCGCCGACGCAGCGCGCGTGGTGCGCGACCACGAACGGCTTCTCCATCCCCTCCATCTCGTCCCACACGCGGCGCATGCCGCTCGGTAGCCGGCGATGCTGCTCACGGATCTGCGAGCCGCGGGTCGGCTGTGGGATGCTGCCGCCGGCATTCCTGAGGCCTTCCTTGAGGTCCGCGCCGGCTGAGAAATAGCGCCCCTTGGACTTGATCAGGAACACCCTGAGCTCGGGCGATTCGCGGTAGCGGGTGACAGCATCCTCCAGCGTGCGCATCAGTTCGCTGCTCATCGCATTCAGTTTGTCGGGCCGGTTGAAGGTGACGGCGAGAATGTTGTCCTCGACCACGTCCACCAGAAGGTGCGGTTCTTCGCTCATCTTGTTCTCCCAATGCGCTTTGCGCTTGGCTGCTAGCGTTGCGCGGGCGGCGGCGGCTTGCAAGAGCCAATCGTTGCCGTCCGATCGGTAACCATTTGGGCATTGCGGCGGGCCTCGCGAGCCCCGATCATGCACGCAAAGCACGGAGAGGATCCCCATGGCAAACAGCGCAGCGACGCTCGGACCCGGCTATCGCCGCCGCATCCTGATCGAGCCGGCAAGTGGCCGAGTGAGCGCCGAACTCGAGGACGATTATCACCGGATGGTGGTGACGCTGTTCCATGCAGACGGCGTGGTGACGGGCGTGGAGAGCGAGATGAAGCGCTCGCCGTGGACCGGGTGCCCCGGCGCGATGGACCGTATTCGCGACACGTTCACCGGCGTGACACTCACCCAGGCCGCGCGGCGCGGCGAGAAGAACACCAACTGCACGCACCTCTATGACCTGGCGCTGTTCGCCGCCGGCCACGCGGCTGGAACCGCACCGGTTGCGTACGAGATCCACGCCTCTGATACCGACGACGGCACCCGCGAGGGCGCGCGGACCGCGCGGCTCTGGCGCGACGGGGTGCTGCTGTTCGACTGGCATCTGAGCGGCATGACGCTGACCGCGCCGTCCGAGGTCGCCGGGCTGACGCTGTTCGAACTCGGTGGCTTCGTCGCCTCGCTCGATCCGGCGATGGCCGAGGCCGCGCGCATCTTGCGCTGGGCGACGATTGTCGGTCACGGCCGCGGCATGGACATTCCCGCGGGATTGCCGGCGACGTCGTTCGCCAACGGAAGCTGTTACAATTTCCAGCCCGAGCGGGCGGACGCTTCGCAGCGACGTGCGGGCGCGGACGTGGATTTGAGCGCGGAGGGGCGAGAGCCGATGGCAGACCGGAGCGCGGCGTTTACCTGACCCATGCCCTGCCCCTCCTCCAACCGAAACAGTTTCAAATTCCACACCTGTTGGGTCGCCGACTGGGTTGGTCTAACGCGCCGAGGCGGACAGGAGAGCAGCGATGAAAGCAGCAGTGATCGGCCGGGGTTTCGGCTCGTACGCGATGAAGCCCGCGTTCGAGGCGCGCGGATGGGAGGTCGAACTGGTGCCTTCGCGCGATGCGGAGGCGGTGGAGGCGGCGTGCGCGGGGTCGTTCGACCTGATCGCGGTGCATTCGCCGCCGTTCCAGCACCGTGAGCACGTGCTCGCCGCGATCGCGGCGGGCAAGGACGTGCTGTGCGACAAGCCGTTCGGCAAGGACGCCTCCGAAGCGCGCGCAATGCGCGATGCCGCCAAAGCCGCGGGGGTGCTCCATTTCGTCAACTTCGAGTTTCGCCAGGGCGCGGCGCGGCGCCGCATCAAGGACCTGATCGCGGGCGGCGAGATCGGCACGCTGCAACACGTGGCGTTCCAAAGCCACAGCAACTTCATGCGCAAACGCGGCTATGGCTGGCTCAGCGACGCAAGCCTGGGTGGCGGCTGGCTCGGCGCGATGGGCTCGCACATCATCGATGCGATCCAGTGGATCGCATCGAGCGAGGTCACGGATTGCGGCGGCATTTCGCGTGTCGAGATCCCCGAACGCGAGGACGAAAACGGCGGGCTGGTTGTGTGTACCGCCGAAGATGCGTTCGCGATCTGGCTCGCGCTGGCAGACGGAACCTCGGCCACGCTCGACGTCGCCTCGACGGGCGCGGTCGCGCTGTCGCAGCGGATGGTATTGGTGGGTTCCGAGGGCACGATCGAACTGGTCGACGAGAATGCCCTGACCTTGCGCAAACCGCGCACCGAGCCGGTCACGATCGATTGCACCGAGCAGGCAGTCAACGGCGCGTGGCCGGCGCTCTATAGCTGGATCGGTGCGATCGAGCATTCGCTCGCCAGCCGCACGCAGATCTCGCCGTCGTTCGACGATGGCGCCGCGACCGCCGAGGTGCTGGACCGGCTGAAGGCGGCGATGATCCGCCTGTGAACGGCAATCGCGAACGCAATTTCGCGAACTGCTCTCTTTTTTAGAACGATCCGTGCCGATCATTGCGCTCGATCGGCCGGACGCAACTTGCCATGAGGTTACCGATGCGGCGGGGCATACCAATACCGAAAATCGATCCTTTTCTTGTTCTCCTCGGGGGCATGGTGCTTGCCGCGTCGTTGTTTCCGGCGCGCGGGGTCGCGGCCGAAGGGTTCGAGGCCGCTGCGAACATCGCGATCATGCTGCTGTTTTTTCTGCACGGCGCCAAGCTGTCGCGCGAAGCGATCGTCGACGGCGTGGCGAAGTGGAAGCTGCACCTGCTGGTGCTGGGTTCGACCTACCTGCTGTTTCCGCTGACCGGGCTCGGCCTCACCGCGATCGATACGCACTGGATCGATCCGCTGCTCGCCTCTGGCCTGCTGTTCCTGACGCTGCTGCCCTCGACCGTGCAGAGCTCGATCGCGTTCACCGCGATCGCACGCGGAAACGTGCCCGCGGCGGTGTGCAGCGCCTCACTCTCCAACCTGCTCGGCATCATCCTGACGCCGCTCCTGGTCAGCGTCTTCATGCACCCGTCCTCGGCTGGCGGCGGCGGCTCTTCGACCTGGAGTTCGGTCAGGACCATCGTCGAGCAACTGCTCGTGCCGTTTCTTGCGGGTCACCTGCTGCGGCCGTGGATCGGCGGGTTCGTCGCGCGCAACAAGAAGATCCTCAATCCGGTCGATCGCAGCTCGATCCTGCTGGTGGTCTATTCCGCATTCAGCGCGGCCGTGAACAACGGCATCTGGACGCGCGTCGGCGTCGCGGACCTCGGTGTGCTGCTGGTGCTTTGCGCGGTGGTTCTGGCGGTGGTGATGATCGCCAACTTCGGGGCCGCGAAAGCGGCCGGACTGTCGCGCGAGGATGCCGTGGTGCTGTTCTTCTGCGGATCGAAGAAGAGCCTCGTTTCGGGCGTGCCGATGGCCGGCGCGCTGTTCGCGCCCGCGCAAGTCGGCATGGTCGTGCTGCCGCTGATGATCTTTCACCAGCTTCAATTGTTCCTCTGCGCGTTCCTTGCTGGCCGCTGGGGCAAGGAAGCCGCAGCGATCGAGGCTGCGCGTGCGGGTGCGTCGCCCGGACTGCCGCTAGGCGCCGCCGAGGCGAGTGCTGCTGCAGGAGCGCTCGGCTTCACAATCCCCGAGCCTTGCATGCCGGGGGTGGTAACGAATCTCGAACTCCTGGGGCGGCATGCCGCGATTCTGGCCAGCGAGGGCGCGACGTGATCCGCGCGGTCGATATTGCGGCGGGCGTGCGCGCAGGCGAACTCAGCGCGGTTGCGGTCGCGCAGCAATGCCTCGACGCGCTGGCGGCGGACACGCATGTCGCGGTCACCCGCATCCTGGTCGAGCGGGCACTGGACGATGCGGGCCGGGTCGATTCGCGCGTTGCCGCCGGGCTCGATCCGGGGCCGCTCGCGGGTGTGCCTTACGGGGTGAAGGACCTGTTCGACGTCGCCGGCCTGCCGACCACCGCGGGCTCCGCGCTTTATGCCGATGCGCCGCCTGCCGCGCGGGATGCGGAAGCGGTGCGACGTCTCGCCAAGGCGGGCGCGGTGCTGGTCGCGACGCTCAACATGGACGAGTTCGCTTACGGCTTCGCCACGATCAACGCGACGTATGGGACCACGCAGAACCCGCACGATCCCGCGCGGCTGGCGGGGGGATCGTCGGGCGGATCGGCGGCGGTGGTTGCGGCCGGGCTGATGCCGTTCGCGCTGGGTTCGGACACCAACGGCTCGATCCGCGTGCCCGCGAGCCTTACAGGGCTCTACGGGCTCAAATGCACGCACGGCGCGGCATCGCTCGAAGGCGTGTTCCCGTTCGCCGAGAGCTTCGACGACATCGGGCCGTTCACCGCCTCGCTCGCCGACATGCGCGCGGTGTGGGATGTCCTCTCCACGGCGCAAGCGCACGAAACGCGCGAGCCGCGCATCGGCCGGCTGGGCGGACGGTTCCGTGAGAACACCGATGCCGATGCAATCGCCGCGATCGATGCGATTGCGCCGGGGGCGCCGTTGATCAAACTGCCCGACATCGCGCGAGCCCGGTCGGCCGCGTTTCTGATCACCGCCTTCGAAGGCGGCACGCTTCACCGCGAGGCGCTTGGCGCGCACGCCATGGCGTTCGACCCGCAAGTGCGCGACCGCCTGATCGCGGGCGCGCTGGTTCCGGCTTCGCTGTACGAGCAGGCACAGGCATTCCGCGCCGAATTCTACGAGCGCATCATCGATGCGATCGGCGATTTCGACGTGCTGCTGGCGCCCGCGGCGCCCACTGTCGCGCCATTGATTGCCGACCCAATGATCGTGATCGACGGTGAGAGCGGTCCCGCCCGCGCAAACCTGGGCATTCACACGCAGCCGATCAGTTTCACCGGCCTGCCCTCACTGGCAGTGCCGCTGCTGCGCCCGGGCAAGCTGCCGCTGGGGCTGCAACTGATCGGACATCCCTACCGCGAACATACGTTGTTCGCGTTTGCCGAGCAGCTTGAAGCGGCGGGTTTCGTCGGAGTGACCGCGCCTCACAGGGCGCTTTTGGGGGAACCGAGTTGAACGAAGCGGTCGTGGTTTTGCAGGAGCCGAAAGG
>CAJCHR010000266.1 GCA_903970225.1 Actinobacteria bacterium 21-64-8
CGATCAACAGCGCGAGCGGATCGGTAGCGGCAACCGCGGCGCTCGGCGCAGGGGCCACCCAGGCGCTCAGCGGCACGATCACCGGCGCGGACGGCTGCGTCATCCCGTTCGCGCTGTCGCTGACAGGTGCCGTCGCGGCCCCGACCGTGCCGGCGGCGCCGACGACGGTCTCGCTCACACCGGGGGATGGCCAGGTCAGCATCACCTGGGCAGACGGCGCAAACGGCGGCTCGGCGATCACCGGGCACAAGCTCTATCGCGGCACCGGTGCCGGCATCGAGAGCCTGATCGGGATGATCGCCAGCGCCTCGCCTTACATCGATGCCGGGCTGACCGACGGCACCGCCTATTTCTACAGGCTCTCGGCGGTGAACGCCGTCGGTGAGGGGGCACTGTCGGCCGAGATGAGCGCGACGCCCGCCAGCGGCGCCCTCGTCGCCGCACTGCGGTTCAACGCCGCTCGCAACAGCATGTATCTCTAAGAGAGGATCTCACAAATGGCAGACAATTATGGTGTCCTCGACGGCTCGGGGAACGCGCTGACGAAGGCAGGCAAGGACATTGGTTCGGGCGTGCAGGCGGACAAGGCCTATCTCCTCGATACGGCTTTGGCCGAGCCGTTCGGCAGCAAGACCGATGCGGCATGGGGCGGCTCGGGCACGCTGGCGGGCCTGTATTCGCTCTTCAAAGGCATTTACGTCGCGCTCGTCGCGCCGACGCCGGCAGGCACGAACGTGATCGGCGGTATCCTCGGGCGCGCCTCGAAATCAGTCGCGGCGCCGGTAGTCACCGCAGCGGCCTACGCGGCGGGCAACGTCGTGGGCGGCCTGCTCACGTTCACCAACGTCTTCGACGGGGCACTGAGCGGATATCTTCAGGACATCGTCGTTCGCACCGCATCGGCGCAGACCACCGGGTATAAGCTCTACCTGTTCAGCGATAACCCCACCGCCACCACGTTCACCGACAAGACCGCGCTGCCGGCGCTTGCCGCCGCAGACAGGGCAAAGCTGCTTGGCGTCTTCTCGCTCGGGGCGGCCGACAACTCGCTCACGACGACGCTGAACCAGAGCGACGGCCTGGCTACCCGCATCTACGGGGTGAGCAGTTCGGTCTACGGCGTGCTGGTCGTCCTGGGAACGCCGACTTACGCCAGCACGTCCGACATCTCGGTCGAACTTCGCGCCGACAAGGACTGAGCCCGATGGCTGCTTCAGGCTCTCGCCGGGCATCGGCGCTTCGCGGGAATCAGCTCGTCCCAGGGCTGCCCCCTTATTACGTGAACTTTACGAGAGCCAACACGGCCCGTTTGAGGGCGATGAAAGCAGCGGCGATCGCCGGCACCGGGCGTGGGCGCGTGCTTGGCGGCATGGACAGCTTCATGGCCGGATACGGCGCGACCGCGAGCACTACCGACGAATGGAACGACACCTTCGTCGGTTCGACGATGAGCCGCGTGACCGACTTTCTCAATGCCAAGGCGACGCCTGTTCCCTCGACCAGGAGCTTCGCATGCTCGGATCTTGGCACATCCAATATGACCAACCTGCTGAGCGCGGACCCCCGCTATGCCTATGGTGGCTCGGTCGTGCCGCTGGCCAATTACCCGGTACTCGGCGGCATCCCTCTCAGAATCAGCGCCGCCGGCTGGATCGAATTCACACCGGGGATAGCGTTCGACACGATCGATCTGATGGTCATGGTCAATACCGCCGCGGGCACGCTCGGCGTATCGATCGATCACGGCACGACCAACCTCCAGACGCTCAACGTTCAGGATACGACGAAATATGTGCGCCGCCTTTCCGTCGCCTGCCCGGCGGGGAGCACCACGGTTCGTCTTACCGGGCTGACCGGCACGCCATGCCTGGTCATGATCGGCACGCGCAATGCGACGGACAGGAAGATCGAGTTCGTCAATGCCGGCATGCTCGCGCGCAAGGCCGCCGACATCAATGTGATACCGGGCAGCGTCGCCAACACCGACTGGAACTGGATCGCGGGGTTGGCTCCGTTCTTCGACGGCAACGCGATCAACGCCTGCCTTCTGGAAGCGGGTTTCAATGACTGGAACAACAACGGCAACAACAGCGCCGCCGCCGCCGCGCAGGTGACCACCGCGATCCAGAACCTGCAGGCGCGGAACGTAGACGTCGTCTATTTGACTTACGGCAATCTGAACGTACCGGCCTGGGTGACCGGCGGCGCACAGCAGGCTTGCATCAGCGCGGCGATCGCCGCCGGAATTCCGGTCATCGATGCACGCCAGCTGATGGGTCCATTCGCCGCCGAGGGCGGGATCTCCGCGAGCGGCTGGTACGACAATTACCACATGCGCACCCGCCTGCAGGACCTGGTAGCGCAAGCCGTGGCCAATATCTTCGACTACCTCTGATCCGCACCCGACAGCGCGACGACACCCTCTACGAAGCACGGCACATCGCCGCGGTAGCTGTCCTCGGCTGCTGCGGCGGCCATGCGTGCCCATGCCGAAGGATCCTGATCGAGCATCCTCATTGCTGCGATCAAGGCCAGAGGCGACGACGGATCGACGATCCATCCGTTTACCCCGTTGTCGATCATCTGCTCGACCGCGCCTGCGTTCGACGAGACCAGCGCGGGAACGCCCATCGCCATCGCCTCGATCACGACCAGGCCGAACTGCTCCTCGGTGCTCGGAAGGATCAGACACAGCGCGCGAGACAGCGCTTCGCTCACCCGCACCGTCTGGACGAAGCCTTCAAAAACGACGCGGTCCCCGATGCCAAGATCACGCGCCAGCCGGCGAAGCGGCTCCTCGCATTCGCCCGAGCCCAGGATACGCAACTTGCGCAAGCTGCCTTGCAGTTCGGCGAACGCCCGCAAGGCAAGCTCGATGTTCTTCTTCGCGACCAGCCGCGCTACGATCAGAAAGTCCCGCTCGGCGTGGCCAGGACCTTCGGGCGCAGGCGGACCGGGCGCCTGCGCGCGGATGCGGCTTACCGAAATCGTATCGTACCCTTGCGCAATCGGCCGCCGCGCGAAGCCAAGATAATGAAGATAGAGCCGGCTGCGCGCCGCACTCACGAACGCGCCGCTGTACGGCAAGAACAGCAGCAGTTTGCGGGCATCCCGCCAGAGCGTGCGCGGATAGTCATCGAATTTGGAATCGATCATGCAGAACACGCGCACGCCGCTTAGCCGCAGCAACAGCGCCGCAACGAACACTGCGAACAGATTGTAATGGCACAGATAAACCTCACGCGCGCGCAAGCCGCGACAGGCGCGAAACAGTTTCCACCCGAACCGGAAACCGAGCCGGTCCGCCACCGACGGCAAAAGCGTCCACGTCGGAACGTGGTGAACGTCAGCATCCCATGCGTAAGCGGCGCTGCTCGGCCAGAACTGGATCGCCGCCACCTCACCGGGAAAGCGCTCGCCGATCGCTGCGAGCCTGTCCTCGTGCGTTGGTCCCAGGTTCTCCCAGACGAAGACGAAACGGTGTGGCAAGCAGCGGCCTTGATGATGGTCATGCGGCTTTGCCCGAGCCGACCAGGGCTGACAACCGACGAACCGCCCAGGATGATCGCCCGGGCGCCTAGCCAGACGGCCGCATGCTCGTCATGATACGATCACGAATCAGGTGCAGGTCTTTCGGGTAGCATCCGGGCGAAGCGCCAGAAGGAGCCCAAATGTCGTCACCACCCAGAGATCAGAACCGCCGCCGCAATCCGCTCGACCGGGTCATCGGCTCACGGCTGGGGAAGTTGCTGTCACGCATCGGCGTGGCACCGCGTCCGGCCAGCGGTGAGGGATTGCTGGAAATCGCCGGCGCGCTGCTGTCGCTGCGCGGCCGCGCCTCGGGCCCCGCGCTCGCCTCTGCGTTCTTCGATCTTTATGAGGCCAGTGATCTGGACGCTCGTCATACGTTCCTGTCGCAAGTCCATGATGCGCACCCGCGCGACGCGGCGGCTGTCGACAAAGCCATCGCGGCCTGGACTGCCAAGCGCGACGAGAACGCCGCACAGGCGCTTCACGAGGTATCGGAGTCGTCGAGCCAGAAGCTGATTCGCCAGCTCAACCTTGCGCCGCAAGGTACGCAGCGGCTGATCGCGATGCGCTCCGACCTGCTGTCGGCGCCCGAGCAGACGTCCGGCCTCAAGGCGCTCGACCGCGAGTTCGAGGATGCGTTCACCGCCTGGTTCAACGCCGGTTTCCTCGAACTGCGCCGGATCGGCTGGGATTCGCCCGCGCGGCTGCTTGAGCGGATCATCCGTTACGAGGCGGTGCACTCGATCGACGGCTGGGACGACTTGCGCCGCCGGGTCGAGCCGATGGACCGGCGGTGCTACGGCTTCTTCCATCCTCAGATGGAAGACGATCCCTTGATCTTCGTCGAAGTTGCGCTGACCGAAGAGCTGCCGAGCGGCATCGCAGGCATCATCGCCGAAGAGCGCGACATCATCGATCCGCGGCAGGCGACGCACGCGATCTTCTATTCGATCTCGAACTGCCAGGAGGGCCTGCGCGGCATTCCTTTCGGCAACTACCTGATCAAGCGCGTGGTTGGCCTGCTCCAGGCCGAGCTACCGCAGCTTCGCCGGTTCGCGACGCTCTCGCCGACGCCCGGCTTCGCCAAGTGGCTCTCGAAGGAACTGGCCGAAGGCGAGGAGATCCCGGCAGGCGACGCGCTTCGCCAGCAAGCGGCGCGCTATCTCACCACGGGGCGGCGCAAGCCGGGACTGCCGCTCGACCCGGTCGCACGGTTCCACCTCGGCAACGGCGCGCGGCTCGAGGCGATCCATTCGGACGCCGATCTATCGAAGAAGGGCCTGAAGCAGGCGCACGGAATCATGGTCAATTATGTCTACGACCTGGCCGAGATCGAGACGAACCACTTCGCCTTGACCGAGCTGGACACAGTTGCGTCATCCAAGGCGGTGCAACAGCTCGCCGATGAAACGATCTCGGGCGGGGCGACCAGCGGAAAGCGCAAGCGCGCGGCCTGACTTGCGCTCAATGCCCCGGAAAATCGAGCAGGGCTTCGACGACCACTCCGGCCTCGCGCAGCCGTGCGGCTCCGGCGAGGTCGGGCAGGTCGATCACGAACAGCGCGTCTTCGACCGTGCCGCCCGCGATGCGTAGAAGCTCGACCGCTGCGAGCGCAGTACCTCCGGTCGCGATCAGGTCGTCGATGACGACGAAGCGCTGTCCTGCGCCGACCGCGCCCGGATCGATCTCGAGCGTCCCCCTACCGTACTCAAGCGCGTAATCGACGGCGAGGACCGGCACGGGGAGCTTGCCGGGCTTCCGCACAGGAACGAACGGCAGCACGAGACGCGCCGCCACCGCCGCCCCGAAAATGAACCCCCGCGCTTCGATGCCCGCAATCGCATCGGCACCAGCGCGCTGCGCCTGTTCGGCAAGCAACGCGACCGTTGCCGCAAAACCGGGCCCGTCAGCAATCAGTGTCGTGACGTCTCGGAACAGGATGCCCGGCTTGGGGAAGTCAGGCACCGTGCGGATCAGCCGGGCAAGCGCTTCTGCGTTCATGAGACCGGCTCGACAAGAAAAGACCCTCGCACGCTGAACGCGCGAGGGTCCGTTGTTTCGGAAAAGGCGAAGGCGTCAGTGCTTCTGGTTACGCCAGACGTTGCGGTACGCAAAGTAACCCAGAACCGTGGCGAACAGCAGGAAGCCGAGCACCGGCCAGCCAGTCTGCTTGCGCTTTTCGAGCTTGGGTTCGGCCGTCCAGATCAGAAACGCAGACACGTCTTTCGCCATCTGATCGACCGTTGCCTTGGTGCCGTCGGAATAGGTCACCTGCCCATCGGCGACCAGCGGAGGAGGCATCGCGATGTTGAGATTGGCGAAGTACGGGTTGAAGTGCAGCCCCGTCGGCGTCTTGGCGTCTGGGAACTCCTTCAGCAGTTCTTCGCCCTTGTCGTTCTTGTAGCCGACCTGATCCGCATAGCCCGTGATCAGCGAATAGGGGTATCGGCCGCCGCCCTCACGCGCCTTGGTGATCAGCGAGAGGTCGGGCGGTGAGCCCTGGCCGCCGTAAACCACCGGGGGGAAGTGATCGGTGGGCAGGCCCGGATGGCTTTTAACCTCGCCAGTCGCGGCATTGTACGCCGGGATCTGCTGCTTCAGGGCGATCGCCTTCACTTCATCGTCGCTATAGCCCAGCGCTTTGAGATCGCGGAACGCGACGCGGCTCAGCGAGTGACATGCCGAGCAGACTTCCGAATAAACCTGAAAGCCGCGCTGCAACTGCTGACGATCGAACCGGCCGAATGGGCCGTCGCTCGCGAAGCTGACGTCTTTCACCTCTTTGTGGAACGCGTGCTCGACCGTGTGCGGGAGACCGTCATGCGAAACGGTGATCGCGCCCAGAAGGAACGACCAGAACAGCGCAGCGGCAAACAGCAGACCAACGACGATCGAAGTAAGGCGGATCATGGCTTTGCGTCTTTCCGTATCGTCATTTGGCTCAATCGGGGGCTCAAGCAGGAAGACCCGGCGCGGAGTCCGGCAAGCCCACGGGTGCCGCACTTTCTCCGTGCCCGAGAACCGCCTCGGTGATCGAGGACGGCAACGGATCGGTCTTCTCGATCGTCGAGACGATCGGAAGGATTACGAAGAAGTGCAGGAAGTAGTACATCGCCGCGATCTGGCTGATCATCACGTATGGCTCTGCGGCAGGCGATCCGCCGCAGTAACCGAGCACCGCCACGTCAACCACCAGTGCCCAGAAGAACTTGCGAAACAGCGGGCGATAATTGCCCGAGCGGATCGGCGAACGATCGAGCCAGGGCATGAAGAACCACACCAGAATCGCGCTGAACATGGCGAGGACGCCCATCAGCTTGGCGGGAACAAAGAAGAAGTCCTGGGTGAACGCACGCAGGATCGCGTAGAACGGCCAGAAATACCATTCCGGAACGATATGCGCGGGCGTGCTCATCGGGTTGGCCGGAATGTAGTTGTCCGGATGGCCCAGCGCGTTCGGGAAGAAGAACACAAGGCCGCAGTAGAGGAACAGGAACGCGCCGACCGCCCAGCCGTCCTTGGCGATGAAGTATGGGAAGAACGGGATCGTGTCGCTTTCGGTCTTCACGTCTACGCCGGTCGGGTTCGAAGAACCCGGAATGTGCAGCGCCCAGATATGCAGTACGACCGCGCCCACGATCACGAACGGCAGCAGATAGTGCAGCGAGAAGAAGCGGTTGAGCGCGGCGTTGCCCGGCGCAAACCCACCAAGCAGCCATTCATGCAGCGCGTTGCCAATCAGCGGGATCGCGGAGAACAGTCCCGTGATGACCTGGGCGCCCCAGTAGCTCATCTGCCCCCAGGGAAGCACGTAACCCATGAACGCAGTGGCCATCAGCAGCAAAAAGATCACCACGCCGAGCAGCCAGACCATCTCGCGCGGCGGCTTGTACGAGCCGAAGTAAAAGCCGCGGAAGATGTGAATGTAGATCACGACGAAGAACGCCGAAGCGCCGTTCGCGTGCGCATAACGCAGCAGCCAGCCCCAGTTTACGTCACGCATGATACTCTCGACCGAGCCGAACGCGACGGCCTCGTTCGCGGCATAATGCATGGCCAGCACCACGCCGGTCACGATCTGGATCGTCAGGCATACGATCGCCAGGATCCCGAAGTTCCAGAGGTAATTGATGTTGCGCGGCACCGGATAGCCGGCGCCGAGGCTGTTGTAGACGAGACGCGGCACCGGCAGCTTCTCGTCCAGGTAAACCATGAACGGGTGGCTCGGCTTGTACTCTTTTGCCCAGGGGAAGCTCATGGACCTCAGCCTACCTTGATTGCGGTGTCGGACGTGAATTTGACGGGCGGAACCTCGAGGTTCCGCGGTGCCGGGCCCTTACGGATGCGCGCGGCGGTATCGTATTGTGACCCGTGGCACGGGCAGAAATATCCGCCGAACTCGCCGCGGTTCTCATCGCTGGTGATGCCCAGCGGAACGCAGCCGAGGTGCGTGCAAACGCCCATGGTGATCAGCCATTGCTTCTTGCCGGGCTGGGTACGGTCATCGAGCGTTGCCGGATCGCGCAGGGAGGAGACCGGCACGGCATCGGCCTTTGCGATCTCCGCATCGGTGAGGTGGCGCACGAACAATGGCTGCGAGCGGAACACCGCCTTGATGCCCGAACCCGCCGCGATCGCGGAAAGGTCAACATCGGTCGAGGAGGCGGCGAGCACGTCGGCCGAGGGCGCCATCTGGCTGATCAACGGGACCAGAACGGCAAGCCCCCCCACGCCGGCAGCGCTGATTGCGGCGATGTTGATGAAATCGCGCCGCCGCACTCCGTCTTCCGTGACCAGTTCCGGAGTATCAGACACCGCTTCGCTCACCATGATCGACCTTGCCCTACCAAGCAGCCCGCAATCGCCAACCGACGATCCGAGCCTTTAATCTGTCGGTGCTATGCCTGGTTTGCCCTGGCAGCCCCTCCCTCCGCCGCGGTTATACGCGGCGGTGATCCCGCCCATTGGGACCCAGTGTTGCAGGCCTGATAAACATGAAAAAGACCGCTGCCAACGCCTTTTTGGCGGTGACTCAGAGGTTTTGCCGCAGTGCAATGAGAGATATCTGGCGACCATACGCAAGCTCGCCGCGATGCGTGGCGCGGCGGAACGAATAGAACCGTTCTTCTTGCGAATATGTATCGAGTCCGAGATGTTCGATCGCCCGCACGCCCGTCTCTTTCAAGCGTGCTGCGACGCACCCTTCGAGATCGAATTGGTAGTGCGTGGGACGTCCCGTGATGAAGAACCGCGCGTTCGCGGCGTCACTGTCGACAAAGCGCTGGCGAAAGGCGTCGTCGACCTCATAGCTGGCCTGACCGATACATGGGCCTATCGCGGCCGCGATCGCATCACGGCTTGCGCCAAGCCGCTCCATCGCCTCGACCGTCCGGGCGATCACGCCATCGAACGCGCCGCGCCAGCCGGCATGGGCAGCGCCGATCACGCCTGCATTCGTATCGACGAGCAGCACAGGCGCGCAATCGGCGGTGACGATGCCGAGGAGCACGTTCGGACGATTGGTGACCATTGCGTCGGCCTGCGGTCTCGCGTCGTCGCTCCAGGGTTCGTCAACAATCACGCAATCGGGGGAATGCACCTGATAGACACCGACCAGCCGCGCGCCGGGCAGGACTGCATCAACCGCGCGCGCGCGGTTGATCGCCACCGCAGCGCGATCGTCGCCCGAGCCCAGGCCTGCATTGAGCCCCGCAACCGCCCCGCTCGAGATGCCGCCGCCGCGCCCGAAGAAGCCGTGCGGCACCGTGCCCAGCGCCGCGGCGCGGATCTTCTCGACCGGCCCGTCAACCAAGGCTCTTGGTCACCTGCTCCAGCGTGTCGCGCGACAACGAGGGTGCAGCGGCGATCCGCTCCAGCTCAGCGCGCATCAACGCCGATCGCGCGGGCTCGATCCGGCGCCAGCGTCCGAGCGGCGGCACGAACCGTGCAGCGGTCTGCGCATTGAGCGGATCGAGGGCCAGGATGAGGTTCCCGACCAGCCGGTACCCTTCGCCGCTGGCGACATGGAATGCGCCCGCGTTGACCGCGAATGCCATGTAGAGCGCACGCACGCGGTTGGGGTTGTTCAGCTTGAAGTCGGGATGATCTGCGAGCGTCTTGACCTGCTCGACTACGTCCGGATGGAGCGAGGCGGCCTGCATCGAGAACCATTTGTCGATGACCAGCGCATTGCCCGCGTAACGATCGTGGAAATCGGCGAGCCGTGCCGCACGCTCAGGTGCGGAAAGCCCGGCGAGCACAGTCAGCGCGCCTTGCCGGTCGGTCATGTTATCGGCAGCATCGTACTGCGCGGCGGCGCGCTTAGCGGCTTCGGCGGGACGGCCGGCGGCGAGGTACACCAGCGCCTGCGTCTTCACCTTGCGCGCTCCCCGCGCCGCGGCGTCACGTGAATATGGCACGACGCTCGCGCGATCGTGAAGCGCGGTGAACTGCGCGAACAGTGTGTCGCCAAGCCACGCCTTGAGGCTCTCGCGTTCACGGCGGATCGCCACAGGGTCTGCTGCGGCGAGCTGCTCGGCGATGTAGCTTTCGGCGGGGAGCATGATCAGCTCGCCGCGCATCAGGTCGTCGAGGGCGCCGTCTTCGAGCACCGCCGCCAGCGCGCCGGCGATCGCCTCTCGTCCTGTCCGGCGCGCAGTATCGTCAAGCACGCCTTCGACCGCGGTGACCAGATGGCGCAGCACGAGGCCTTGCATCGCTTCGTACCGCGCAAAGGGATCGTCATCGTGCGCCGCGAGGAACACAAGATCTTCGACCGACTGCTCGGACGCGACCGCAACCGGCGCGGAAAACCCACGATTGATAGACAGCACCGGCGGTTTGCTGAAGCCCTCGAACCGGAACTCGCCCGCGGAATCCTCCAGGACGACCAACTGCTCGCCGGTGCTCTTGCCGCTGTCGCGGTCGAACAGCGAGATGCGTAACGGGATCGGCATCGGGGCCTTTTCGGGCTGGCCGGGCGTGGGCGGCACGGTCTGCGCGAGCTTGAGCGTCGTGGTGTCCCCGTCCTGCTCCATTTCGACCTCAACGCGCGGCGTACCCGCTTGCGAATACCAGCGGCGGAAGCGTTTGAGATCGAGATCGGCACCCTCTTCGATCGAGGTGACAAAATCTTCGCAAGTCGCGGCCTCGCCGTCGTGCTGCGCGAAGTAGAGGTCGGTGCCCGTGCGGAAGCGCTCGAGGCCCGCCATCGTGCGCATCATCCGGATCACTTCCGCGCCCTTATTGTAGACAGTCGCGGTGTAGAAGTTGGAAATCTCCTGATAGCTGTCAGGCCGGATCGGATGTGCGAGCGGGCCTGAATCCTCGGGAAACTGCGCGGAACGCAAGACCCGCACATCCTCGATCCGCTTGACCGGTGCCGATCCCATCGCCTCGCTGAACAGCTGGTCGCGCAGAACGGTGAAACCTTCCTTGAGGCTCAGCTGGAACCAGTCGCGGCAGGTGATCCGATTGCCCGACCAGTTGTGGAAATACTCGTGCGCGACAACGCTCTCGATTGCGTCATAATCTCCGTCGGTCGCGGTCTCCGGATCGGCGAGGATGTAGCGCGTGTTGAAGACGTTGAGGCCCTTGTTCTCCATCGCGCCCATGTTGAAATCGGACACCGCAACGATGTTGAACAAATCGAGATCGTACTCGCGGCCGAACGCCTCCTCGTCCCACTTCATCGAGGCCTTGAGCGAATCCATCGCGTGCTGCGTGCGATCGAGATCGCCCGGCCGGACCCAGATATTGAGATCGACCTTGCGGCCGCTCATCGTGGTGAAGGTATCGTGGTTGGCGACGAGCTCGCCCGCGACCAGCGCGAACAGGTAGCACGGCTTGGGCCAGGGATCGTGCCATTCGGCCCAGTGACGGCCGTCATCGCTCTCGCCTTCGGCAAGGCAGTTGCCGTTCGAAAGTAGCACCGGGAACTGATCCTTCGACCCTTCCATTCGCACACTGTAAGTAGAGAGCACGTCGGGCCGATCGGGAAAGAAGGTGATCCGGCGGAAGCCCTGGGCCTCGCACTGCGTGCAGAGCATCCCGTTCGAGGCGTAGAGCCCCATCAGCTGGCTGTTGGCATCCGGCTGGAGCAACGTCTCGATCTCGACGTGATGCTCACTGCCGGCGAGGTCGATCAGCAGATCGTCGCCCTCCATGCGCCAGTCGTTGATCGCTTGCCCATCGACTTTCACGCTGCGCGCGGCAATGCCGTCGCCATTAAGGCGCAACATCGTGCCTCCACTGCCCGCCGGATTGCGCTCGACCTTTAGATTCGCGGTGACGCCGGCCTCGGATACGCCAAGGTCGAACGCCAGGGCGATCTCGGGGACCAGCCACTCGGGCGGCTGATAATCCTCGCGGCGAATGATCGGCGGATGATGCGGGGCAGGCGCGGCGTCCGCAGTCTCAGGGTTGGTAGCGATGTCCATCGCAGTCTAGTGATCCCAACCGCCGCGCCCCGCAACCCACCTTTCTTGGGGATTCGCGAGGATCAGGCCTCGACGATTTTTGTCTCGGGGTGATGCCGATCGAGATGATCGACGATGATCTTGAGGTTGCGGCTGTTCGACCGGAACAGCAGGTCTGGGACGAAGCCGACCACCGGGATCGCGCCGAGCGCAGCGTTGACCGCGATGTTGCCGAACATTCGCGCCATCTTCCAGCGCGAAAGACCCAGGTTTCGGGCTTCCCAGACCAGAACCAGGCCGAGCACCGCGCCGATCGCATCGCCAATGACGGGAATCAGATCGAGCATCGCGTCGAGGCCGACCGGTTGCTTGGTGCCGGGGATCACGAACAGACGCTCGAGAACTTTCTCCATCAATTCGATCCGGCGCCGCACATCGGCCGGCGTCCGGCCGAGCGGAAGGTCGAAACCCATCGGGAGAGCGGTGTTGAAGCTTGCCATTCCTGTCATCTGGGTAGGATCGCGAGCGGCATCAAGGGATGGAAACCGAGCCGGTTGATCGAGAAGCCGACCACATTGCCGCGCACCAGCGACCAGCGCATCGGCAACGCCAGCGGAATGAACACATTCGCCGCGGTCAGCGAGGCTTCCGCTTCTCCCGTCAGGCGATCGCGGGTCGCCTCGTCAGTGCTGGCGCGAACCTGATCCATCAGAGCATCGCTGCCCGGATCACACGCACCGTGGTTCAGGGCGCAGTTGAACTGGTTGAGATACCAGCTGGCCGCGCCGTAGCGCGCGACCTCATCCATCAGCCGCAGGTCAGCCTTTGCACCGATCGCAACGCGCCGGGTCGGAACCCCGATCACGGCGAGGTCAGACGACACCCGCCCGAAGATCAGGTCGGCGCCCGGCCCGACAGGCAAGGCGATTCGCAGCACCGGCACGGTCCTGCCGCCGGCCTGACGCCATTGCGCGATGGCCAGGCGCGCCTTGTCTCGGCGGTCATCGAGGCTGAGGCCCGCCCATCGCTCTCCGCCGGGGCCCAGTCCTCCCTCGGCATCCGCCGGAACGACGCGCACGGCGGGGGCCCACCCGGTCACGCCGAAGGAGCCGACCAGCGCATCGCGATCGATCGCCATGGCGAGCGCCTCGCGCGTTGCCGGATCGGCGAGAAGGCCCTCTACGCCCGTTACTTGCAAGCCGAACAGACCCGAGACGGCATCCATCCGGATCGCGCCGCGCCCGATTCCCAATGATGCGGCGAGCGGGAACTCGATCGCGGTTCCGCCGACGACCAGATCGGCATCACCGCTACGGAACCGCTCAACCGCCGACGGACCGCTCAGCGCGACAAGCCTGAGCGCGCGAACCTGGTCACTCCAGTCCCGGATCGCCGGGAGTCCGAGTTTCTCCGGACGGATCGCCGAAAGCCCTGCCGATGCGCTTTCGCGAACCATCGCCATAGGGCCGGCGCTATCCTCGCGGTAGGTCAGCCCGAGTTCGGGTTGGGCGAGGAGCTGAAGCAGATCGGGCATCGGCTGTCGCAGACGAATTTCGATCACCCGGGCTGACATGACACGGATATCCTCGACCGCCGACAGATCGAGCCCGAGCGCCGTGTGCTTGAGGCGACCGAGAGCCTCCTGCAGCGCGATCTGCGCGGACAATGCGCTCAGCGGCCGTCCGCTTCGCCAATTGCCCTCACGCAAACGAAAAATGTAGCTTTGCCCGTCGTCGAGCACGATCCAGCGATCGGCGAGACCCGGGACGACTCGGCCTTCGGCATCGAACCCGAGCAAGCCCTCGGCGGTCGCCGAGCGTAACAGGGCTGCCGGTGTGCTGGCCGGATCAGCGGCCGAGAAGAGCTCGACCCCATCGCCCACTGCGACCACCTGGAGCGTCGCCTCGTGCCGCGACCCGCAGCCGGCGAGAAGCAACGCGATGATCGGAACGATCAGCCTTGCGGCCATCACCGTTGGCGCACGCATGCGCAAAGACCTGCCCGAGATCGGGTTTGCTGTCCATGCCGCAACGGTCCATCCGCACGGCGACGGCTGGCCATCGGATCAATCGTCGCGCGAGATCTTTTCGCGCCGTTCGTGAGCGGCCTGCGATTCGACGGTCATCGTCGCGACCGGCCTTGCGATCAAGCGCCCGATGCCGATCGGCTCACCGGTGACTTCGCAGTACCCGTACTCGCCTTCCTCGATCCGGCGCATCGCGGAATCGATCTTGTTGATCAGCTTGCGCTGACGATCGCGGGTGCGAAGCTCGATGCCCCAGTCGGTCTCGCTCGAGGCGCGATCGTTGGGGTCCGAATCGGTGATCGGTCCGTCCTGCAATTGCGCCAGGGTACCCTCGGCGGCGTCGATGATCGAACGCTTCCAGGCGAGCAACAGCTTCCTGAAGTAATCGAGTTGCGCCGGGCCCATGTAGGGCTCGTTTTCACTGGGGATGTAATCCCCGCCGATGGTTCGCTTCGCTTTGGCAAGTACGTCGATTTCGTCAACAAGTGCCGTTGGCATCTGAAACTCCGCCGCGTTTCCGTCCCTTGGCTGCTGGATTCTGCAACGCCGGTTCTGCCGGTCGCCTGCCAAGCACCTTGGTGAGCGCGCCCATATAGAGGCGGACTCGCGCGCACAAGCGGGAAAGGCGTTTCGCTCCGCGCTTGGGAGCGGCCGAAAAATCATTTGGCGGGGCTGCGCAAATCCGCCTCCGCACAGAAGTTTGCGGCGCTTAACTTTTTGTTGACCGCGGGCGGTAATCATAAGGCCATCGGCGGAACCACACCGTCGCTCTTTCAACAGGGAGTACGGACATGAAAGCAGTCTGGGTCAATCCGCAAATTGGTTCCCCCGCGCCGACACCGGCGGATGCGTTCATCGCCTGCAGCCTCGCCGCAGCGCAGGCCGGCGACGTAACCGGCTACTTCGATCTCGGCGTCGCGTTGTCGACCGGCACCGACGGGTTATCTTGCGATTTCATCGAGGCGCACAAGTGGTTCAATATCGCGGCCACCTCGGGCCACGAGGAATCGGCGCTGTGCCGTGCCGATGTCGCCTGCGAGATGACCCCGCGCGAGATCGCCGAGGCCCAGCGCCGCGCACGCCACTGGATCGCGAACTCATACCGGCCGACGTTCAGGAAAGCGGCCTGAGACGCTCAGCCCTGGCGGAAAGGCGTATGCGCTCCGAGCAGTTCCTGCTCCTGCGCCACACCTTCTCGCTCACGGCGCAGGAAATCGGCGACCGCCTCGCGGAAACTGCGGTTAACGATGAAGTGCGCCGACGTGGTGCGGACGGGTTCGTAACCCCGCGCCAGCTTGTGGCCCCCCTGAGCACCGGCCTCGACGCGATCGAGCCCCAGCGCGATCGCGGCATCGATCGCCTGATAGTAGCACAGCTCGAAGTGCAGGAACGGCTTGTCCACCACCGCGCCCCAGTATCGCCCGTATAAGGCGCGGTCGCCGATGAAATTGAGCGCACCGGCGATGGGCTTGCCGTCGAGGACCGCGAGAATCAGCAACACCCGGTCGCCCAGCCGCTCGCTGAACAAATCGAACGCCGCGCGCGTCAGGTACGGTGTTCCCCATTTGCGGGCGCCGGTGTCCTGATAAAACCGCCAGAAGGCGTTCCAATGCTCCGGCAATATCGCGGCCCCGCGCAAGTGTAGGATCTCGACGCCCTCCTGCGCCGCGGCGCGCTCCTTGCGGATGTCCTTGCGCTTGCGTGACGACAGCGCGCCGAGGAAATCATCGAAGCTTGCGTAGCCACGGTTGTCCCAATGGAACTGGATGTCGTTGCGGATCATCCACCCGGCCGCTTCGAACAGCGAAACCTGCCCGGGCTCGACGAATGTCGCATGCGCCGACGAGATGCCGTTGGTCTCGCAAAACTGCTCAGCGCCGCGCAGCAGTGGCAGCGCGAGTTCCGGATCGCGCGTCAGCACACGCGGGCCAGTCGCGGGCGTGAACGGCACCGAGATCTGGAGCTTGGGATAATAGCTTCCGCCCGCGCGGTGCCATGCGTCGGCCCAGCCCTGGTCGAACACGTATTCGCCCTGGCTATGCGACTTGAGGTAGGCAGGCAGCGCGGCCGCCAACCGGCCTTCCCCGCTCTCGATGAGCAGCGGCACAGGATCCCAGCCACTACGCTGGCCGACGCTGCCCGACTCTTCGAGCGCGCTCAGGAAGGCGTGGCTGACGAAGGGATTGGCCTCGGCGACAAGCGCGTCCCACTGCTTGGGATCCAGCTCGCCGACCGATTCGCCCACGCGTACGGTGTAGCCGCTGCCGTCGCTCACGCGGACCCGCTCACTCCGGCGATACCGCAACGATCGCGTCGACCTCGACCGCCGCGCCGAGCGGAAGCACGGGCACACCCACCGCGCTGCGTGCGTGGCGGCCTGCGTCGCCGAACACCGCCGCCATCAGCTCCGAGGCGCCGTTGACGACTTTGGGCTGATCGGTGAAATCGCCTGTCGAGCTCACGAAGCCGCCAAGCTTGACCACGCGCTCCACCCGCGAGAGCGAACCGAGCGCCGCGCGGAGCTGCGCCAGGATCATCAGGCCGCAGGCCTTCGCGGCGGCGGTGCCGTCCTCGATCGAGACGTCCTCGCCCAGCCTGCCTTTGACCAGCACGCCGTCGACGAAAGGCAACTGACCCGAGACATAGGCAAGGCCGCCGGCGATCACGACCGGCACATAGGCCGCGACCGGCGCGGCCGGCTGGGGCAAGGCCAGACCCAGCGCGGCGAGCTTGGCGTCGATTTCAGCGTCGGTCATATCGTTCCTTCAGGCAGGTTCGGTCTGGTGGAGCTTTTCGAGCAGCCAGGGCAGCGCATCGTCCCAGGTATCGATCCGGGCGTGAGCATGTCCTGCCTGATGCGCGCAGGTGATGTGCGGAGCAATCAGCGGTTCACCGCACAAGTGCAGCCGCATGACGTGCGGTGCGGTCTCTGCGACAGAACCGTGATGTTGCGCCAGATCATCGATAAACACCGCGCGGCTCGGCTTATATTCCTCGAGGATCGCCTGGAGGGCCGGGCCCTTTGGGCCCTGATTGGTAAAGACCCTCAGATCGATTCCATGCCCCGCAAGCTGCTGAGTGCGTGCCTCCTGACGGAAATCGAGCAGATTGGTAAGGACGACGATATCCGCGTGGCGCCCGATCTCCCCAATCGCCTCGGCGGCGCCTGAAATGGGAAACTGACGGTGCATTTGATCGTCGAAGAACAAGTTGAGCAGCCGCCAGATCTCGGGCTGCTCGACCTTCACGCCGGTATCGAGATACGTCAGTGCCCTGCCGAAATCACCGCCGCCCATATCAAAGCGAATGCCGTGAGCTTCGAGCAGCCAGTCGCGGAACGGTGCGACCATATGCAGCAGCACTTCATCGCAATCGGTGATGATGAGCGGGCGATTGGCCGCCTGGACGCTCATCGCGCGAGCACTTCGCGAGCGCAGACCAGTGCGTCGGGCGCGACGCCGAGCGCATCGGCCGCCGCGATCAGATCAGGCTCGTGCGCGCAAAGGAAGTCGAGCACCGCCGTGAGCATCGCCGGGTCACCCAGACCCGCGCGCAGTGCCTCCGGGGTGAGCCCGGTCAGCGACAGCAACCGCTCCGCGCGGGCAACGTCTGCAAGCAGCCAGCCGAGCGCGCCGAGCGCTAGCGCCTGCGGATCGGGCACGGAAGTGGTTCTATCGCGAAGCATGTCTCAGTCCTCTTGGTCCCAAAGATCGAGAGCCATCGGCCCGCGCGCAAGTGAAATGATCGACCCGGATCGACTGCGTGCGCCTTGACAGTGCGTGACAGCGCCGCTTTTGCGCCGCATTCCTCGGCCATCGGGCCGCCTCATGCCCCTTGGAGCCTGCCAGATGGACCGTAACACCACCGAAGAGCGCATCGCCTCGCTGATCGCCCCGTTCAACAAGAAAGAGATCGCGATCACGGATGCGTCGACTTTTTCGGGCGATCTCGAGTTCGACAGCCTGACGGTGATGGATTTCGTGGCGGCGATCGAAGATGAGTTCGACATCATCATCAGCATGAACCAGCAGGCCGAGATCGAGACGTACGGGCAGCTGATCGATTCCGTCGTCAAGCTGACGAGCTGAGGACAACCGCATGACCGAAACCATCAGCGCACCGATTGATCTTCTCGCCAAGTTCGACAGCCTGATCGCGATGCGAGAAGGACTGCTCGCGACAGGGGTCGAGGATCCGTTCGGACTTGTCATGGAGCGGGTGATCTCGCCGACCGTGGCGGTTTGCAACGGGCGCGAGACGATCCTGCTCGGCACGTACAACTACATGGGCATGACGTTCGATCCCGATGTGATCGCGGCCGGCAAGCAGGCGCTCGACGATTTCGGCGCGGGGACCACCGGCAGCCGCGTGCTCAACGGCACCTACGCCGGTCACAAGGCGGTCGAGCAGGCGCTCAAGGACTTCTATGCCATGGATCATGCCATGGTGTTCTCGACCGGGTACCAGGCCAACCTGGGCATCATCAGCACGATCGCCGGCAAGGGCGACTACATCGTGCTCGACATCGACAGCCACGCTTCGATCTGGGACGGCTGCAAGATGGGCGACGCCGAAGTCGTGCCGTTCAAGCACAACGACATCGTCGCGATGGAAAAGCGGCTCAAACGCATTCCCGAGGGCGCTGGCAAGCTGGTGATCCTTGAAGGCGTGTATTCGATGATGGGCGACATCGCGCCGCTCAAGGAGATGATCGCGGTCGCCAAGGCCAACGGCGCGACGGTGCTGGTCGACGAGGCCCATTCGATGGGCTTCATCGGCCCCAATGGCCGCGGCGTCGCCGAGGACCAGGGCGTGCTGGACGACGTCGACTTCGTGATCGGCACGTTCTCGAAAAGCGTCGGCACCGTGGGCGGCTTCTGCGTCTCCAACCACCCCAAGTTCGAGATCCTGCGGCTGGTCTGCCGGCCGTATGTGTTCACCGCCAGCCTGCCGCCGAGCGTGGTCGCGACCGCCGCGACGTCGATTCGCAAGCTGATGCAAGGCAGCGCCAAGCGCGCGCACTTGTGGGAGAATTCCAGGACATTGCACGCAGCGCTCAAGCAGCGCGGCTTCACGCTCGGCACGGAGACCCCGCAAAGCGCCATCATCGCGGTGATCATGCCCGATCTCGAACGCGGCGCGGCGATGTGGGAAGCGCTGCTTCACGAGGGGCTTTATGTGAACTTGGCGCGGCCGCCTGCTACGCCAGCCGGAATGACCCTGCTGCGCTGCTCGCTATGTGCCGAGCACTCGGCCGAGCAGGTCCAGACGATCATCGGTATGTTCGAGCGGGCCGGCGCCGCAGTCGGGATCATTTGAAGCCGATATCTGCACTCAGTTGATCGAAATAATCCCATCCACCGCGCGCCATTCGCTCGGGCCGATCAGGTGGCAATGCGCGACGCGGACCGAGTGAAGCGCCGCGTCGATTTCGCGACGCCAGAAGTCGAGGAAGCTCTTGAGCTGCGGGAAGCGGGGGGCGACATCGTATTGCTGGAGGACGAACTGCTGCAACAGCCAGGGATGGTCGGGCATGTAATAATGGATCTCGATGGTCGCGAGGCCGTAGCCTTGAAGCTGCCTGATGAAATCCTGGCTCGCCATAGTCCTCCGTCCGCATGGGCCGTTTCGCTGCGCTGCAGCGCGAAGGATGACACAGCGATTACGCCAGTCAAGATGGCGGCGAATCAGACCCCTCATGTCGAGGCGCCTGATCCGGGCGGCGCGGCACGGGCGGGCGGTGATAGCTGACATCGTTAAGGTCGCGTGCCGCCTGGCATGGTGCTTCGGCAGTATAGGCGGTCAGCGGATCGGGTGCGTTTGAGCGGGGCAGATCGTATGTGCCCTCTATGATTGTCACGCGGTTGGCGATGCGCCACTCGCCGCCGCGCTTCTGGAAATGATCAACATAGCGGCCGACAGATCCGAAGTGAGGGCCTTCGGCGGCGATGCCGGTGAATTGGTAGTACGTCTCGCAGTAAGCATCGTCGCCCCGAAGATCGCAGACATGGTTGAGGATCGCGTGCTGGGTGGACAGGAACATCAGCGTGGTGCCGTCGGCCCAAGGGATGAAATCCTTGGGCGAGCCGACGAATTGGCCGTGGTCCTCTGTTGCATCGTCCCAGTAGCACGACGCAGCGAGTGCGTTATCCAGCCGATCCAGACCCCGCCCATAGCGCAGCATCACCTGCTGAATTTCGTGCTTATCGGCAATCTCGGCAAGCTTGGCCTCGAGCGCTGCGTCCATTGTGTTCTCTCCCATGCGAATGGCGCTGCTTGCCGCCGCGCCTTTGGCGGCAGGCTAGCGGACCGTCGCTCGCGGGTGAAGCTGCTTCAGCTCCTGAAAAACTCCAGCACTGGTGGCGCGATCAGCGGCCAACGCTCGAACCGGCCGCGCCGGTTGGCCGGGTCGATCGGGAAGGTGGAGACATAGTTCCACTCGCCGTCGCCCCACGGCGGCTCCTGCAAGGTCGCGTTGGGAAGCAGTTCGTGCACCCATTCGCTGGTGCGGCGGGTATGCGCCATGTCGCTCTTGCCGGAACGGAAGACCAGGACCGGCATCGTCAGCTTGGCAAAATCCGCCGCGGTGATGCCCGGCATCGGCGTTTCGGTACTGTAGTTGAACGCCGCCGCCCAGCGCTGCATCGTGTCGATGTAGGTGTCCGGGTCTTGCGCGAGCAGGATGTCGCGAATCTTGGGGTTCTTGCCGATCTGCTCGGCCCAGCTCGGCAGCTTGACCACCTCTTCCATGCCGCCCCTGGCTGCGGCAGCCACCTGATCGCCGCAATAATACCAGGCGAGCATGGCGAGAGCGATCGCACCGCCGCTTAGCCACCACACCGCGATCTTCTTCACGTTCTCGGGCATGCGCGTGGCGGCCATCAGCGAGATGCGCGATCCAGCCGATCCGCCGACCAGTGTCACGTCCTTGAGGTCGAGCGCCCTGATCAGGCCGACCGCCGCCTCGCAGTTCATCACCGATTCGCTCGGCGCTGTAAATCCGATGTCGGAAGCGCCGCAGCCGGGGCGATCCCACAGCAACACACGGTAACCGGCGTCTGCGAAAATCCTGCCGAGTTCGGGGACACCCGCAGTGTCGCGCGGGTAGCGCCCGCCCGGCGTCAGCACGAGCGGCGGCGCGCCTTCGTCGCCCAACAGCTCGTAGTCGAGCGTGAGCCCGTTCACATCGATCTTGGCCATGGTCTCTCCCAATTGCCGCTTTTGCGGCTGATCACATTGCCGCTGCGAGCGCCTTGTCGCTGGCGCCCTGCGTTTCCCAGCGCCCCAGGCCGTAATCGCCCGCGATCGTGGTACGATACATCAACCGCGAGTCCTCAGGATTGTTACCCGAGACGCAGTGCAGCATCCGGGTGTTGTCCCAGATCACCATATCCTGCGGGCGCCACTTGTGGTGGTAGCTGGCGGTCGCGGCGATCGAGCGGATTGCCTGGCAGACCTCCTCGAGCAAAGCGTCGCCCTCGGCATTCTCCTGCCCGACCAGACCCTCGGCCATGTAACTGGAAACGTGCAGCACCTTTTCTCCGGTCGGCCGGGTCCAGACCGCGGGATGGATCGCGCGCGACATGCTGGCCGACTGCGCCTTGAACGCGTCGGTGATCGGCTTGAGCTCGATGACCTTGTACCGCTCTGGCCGGCCGAACTTGAGATGATCGTACTGGGTGCTCAGCGTGTAGAGCACGTCCTGCCCCTCGATCCGCGCGCGCAGATCCTCGGGCAGCGCCTTGTAGGCGGCGATCCCGTCGAGGAAGCCGGTCAGCCCGCCTTCCTCGACCCGCTCGACCGAGCGCAGCACGCCGGCGCGGTTGAGCTCGTCGTTGTAGCAATGGTCGAAATGCCACGGCAGCCAGTGCGACACCTGCTTGCCATCGACCTCAACGATGCCGACGCCGGGTTTGGTGCGCAGCTCGATCACGCCGGGCAGACGATCGCTGTCGACGCGCGTGAGCGACTTGACCGGATGCTCCTTCAAGGGGCCGAAGCAGTTGCTGATCGCGAGCTGCATCTCGTCCGATTGTTCGACATCCTCGAACACGATCATCCCGTGCTCGACGAACAGCTGGTCGATCGCCTCGCGTGTCGCCTGGTCGTCAAGCATGGCTCGGGTAAGTTCGCTGATGCGGATGCCGAACGGCAGCGTGGGATCGAGGGGCCTGACGGCGAACTCAGCCATGATCATCTCCATTCCTGCCAACCCGTTGCAATCGGATTACCATGTGATATAAGACTATCGAATAGTGACATGATAAAACGGAGGCCCGGTGCCGGTCAAGCGCAGCCTGAGCGCAACGCGCATGCTCAGGGTGTTCGAGGCGATCGCCGAGGCGCAGCCGATCGGCGTCAGCGCGCTCGCGCGCCAGCTCGATGCCGACAAGAGCGCGGTCCAGCGCGACCTGATGACGCTGAGCGATGCCGGCTGGATCCGTACTGTCGCCAGCAGCGGCGGCCGCTGGGAGCTGACGCCGCGCGTGCTCACGCTGGCGCACACCCCGTACAGCAGCAACGGTCTGCGCCAGCGCGCGCGGCCAACGCTGGAGGAGCTTCGCGCCGAGACCGGGGAGACGGCATACCTGACCGTGCCGGATGGCGATCACTTCGTTGTGATCGACGCGCTCGAAAGCCCGCACGTGCTGCGGATGGTGCCCCCGGTCGGGCTGGTCATTCGCTTGGAGGGAAGCGCCACCGCGCGCGCCGTGCTCCCGCATCTATCCGCGGCGGAACAGGCGCGGTTGCTGGGCCATGCTCCATCGGCCAAGCTCGCTGCCGAGTTCGCGCGCACCCGCGAACTGGGGTTTGCGGTCAACGACGAGGACATCGTGCCCGGTGCGATCGCGATGGCCTCGGCGATCCTGGGGCCGGGCACTACGGTGCTCGGCGCGCTGGTGCTGACCGGGCCGACCGATCGCCTGCCGGCGTCGCGGCGCGGATCGCTCGGCGCGGCGCTGCAGCGCGCCGCGCAGCGACTGTCGCTGGCGGCTTAGACAGGCGCGGAGGCGATGGTGACGGCCTCGCACCTGTCGTTCTTTCCGCCGTGCCCGGTCAGCATCGTTGCCGCGACGAACCCGACCACCACGAGCACGACGAAGCCGATCGTAACCCACACCAGATACTTGTCGATGAACGCCTTGATCGGTGCGCCGAACAACCGGAACAGTACGCCCACGATCATGAAGCTGATCCCGCGCGAGATGATGCTAGCGCCGATGAAGATCAGCAGCGGCATCCCGATGAACCCGGCGGTGATCGTCAGCAGCTTGAACGGGATCGGCGTCGCGCCTTTGACGATGATGATCTCCGCACCGTATTCGCGCAGGTAGCAGGCAGCCTTGGGGAAACTGGCGGTCAAGTGCAGCAGATCGAGCAGGCTGGCGCCGACGGTCGCGTACAGGAAATGGCCGATCGCATAGCCGAGCAGACCGCCGGTCACTGATCCGGCAGTGGCGATCGCGGCATATCGGATCGCCTTCTTCGGTTCGGCCAGGCACATCAGCCCGAGCAGCGGATGCGGCGGCACCGGGAAGAAGCTCGCCTCCATGAACCCGAACAGGAACAGCCACCAGCCGGCACGCGGGTCCGCCGCCTTGGCCAGAACCCAGTTGTATAAACCGCGCAGCATTGCCCGCCCCCGTATTGCGACGCAGCAGGGCTTAGGGGCCGACTAGGGAAGCGGCAAGGCCGACGATCTCCATCTTACGCAAACCAATTTGGTACATTGCGCTTGACATCATGTGGCTCTTTCGGTACAAAACAAGAACATCGCGAGGCATCGAGTCGCTGACGGCTCCATCTCAGCGAACCGCAACAAAACAGGATGAATGATGGCGAATGGCGCAAATCAGCCTGCGCGCGGTGCGGAAGCACCATCGCGCAAGCGTCCTTTCACCAGTTGGAGCAAAGACTTCATCAACCACCTGGCAGCCACATCGAACGTCGCTGCCGCGGCGCGAGGCGCCGGGATCGACACCGGCGCGGCGTACCGAGCAAAACGCACCAACCCCGAATTCAACCGTCAGTGGCGGCAGGCTTTGTGCGAGGGTTATGACCTGCTTGAAATGGAGCTGCTGCAACGGCTGCGCGCGGGCGCACCCGTTGCAAGCGACGGCAAGCGCGCGACGCCGACGCACGACAACGCAATCGCCTTCAGGTTGCTGGTCGCGCACCGCGCAGAAGCGGCGCGCCAGCGGGCAGTGCGCGACAATCAGGACAGTGAAGCGATCCTGCTGTCGATCAACGCCAAGATCGAAAAGATGCGTCAGCGCCGGCTTGCGGCGTCGGGACTGCCAGACACGCCGGAGGCCGATGAAGACGAGTAGGCTCCTCAAGGAGCTGATGAATCTTGAGGAAGGCCAAAGGCTGATAGAGCTTCGGGGGCTATCCGAAGAGGAAAGAAAGGAACTCCGGTATCATTGGCAAGTCTGGGCGCGTTCCTCACAAATCTCGCCGAAAAGCGACTGGCGCGTCTGGCTTATTCTTGCAGGTCGCGGTTTCGGCAAGACTCGTGCGGGGGCCGAATGGGTTCGCGCCATGGCGAGAGATCCCGAAGCGCGGATCGCGTTGGTCGCAGCGTCGCTCGGCGAGGCACGCGCGGTTATGGTCGAGGGAGAGAGCGGTCTGCTCGCGATCAGCCCGCCGACGGCTTACCCGGATTTCGAACCATCACTTCGCAGACTGACCTGGCCCAACGGCGCATTCGCAACACTTTATTCCGCCGCCGAGCCCGAAAGCTTGCGAGGCCCTCAACATAGCCACGCCTGGTGTGACGAGATCGGCAAATGGGAGAACGCCTCATCCCGCGCGGTCAGCGGCTGGGACAACCTGATGCTCGGCCTGCGGCTTGGCGATGCGCCGCAAGTGGTCGCGACCACCACCCCGCGTGCGGTGCCGCTGGTGCAGCGGCTGATGAAGGACACGCACATCGAATTCACCCGCGGCAAGAGTGAAGACAATGGCGATCACCTGCCCGCGCGGTTCCTTGAGGATATGCGCGAGCGGTACGGACAATCGCTGCTCGGGCGCCAGGAACTCGACGGCGAGCTGATCCTCGATCTGCCGGGCGCATTGTGGACGCGCACCCTGCTCGAGACGTGCCGGGAAGCCAGCGCATCGTCCGCGCCGGTGCGCACGGTCATCGGCGTCGATCCGCCGGCTTCGGCGAATGGCGATGCCTGCGGGATCATCGTCGCAGCGCTGGGCGAAGATGGCCTGGGGCGCGTGCTTGCCGACGCGTCGGTCGAGAAGCCGACGCCCGAGACTTGGGCACGCGCGGTTGCTGCGGCGGCGCAGGCCTGGGACGCCGACAGGGTCATCGCCGAAGCCAACCAGGGTGGGGCGATGGTCGAGAGCGTGCTGCGCGCCGCCGATGTGTCGCTGCCGCTCAAGCTGGTTCACGCGAGCCGCGGCAAGGCTGCGCGCGCCGAGCCGATCGCGGCTTTGTACGAAGTCGGACGCGTCCGCCATGCGGGTACCTTCCCGGCGCTCGAAGACGAGCTGAGCGGGATGATGGTCGGCAATGGTTACCAGGGCCCAGGCGATTCGCCCGACCGTGCCGACGCGCTCGTCTGGGCCCTGACCGAACTGATGCTGACTCCTGCGCGAACGCCCCGCATCCGGATGGCGTGAGCCGCCAAGGCTGCTCCTGAATCACAGAAAGGCTCTTCATGTCCTTCCTTCAGACGCTGGCCGCCGCCTTCAAGGGCGGGGCCGGGCGCGTGCCGCTGGCGCGCGGGTTCAACTCGCCGTGGTACTTCGCCGATGGCGCCGGCGCGCGCGATTGCTTCAATTATCCCGTCGCGGTTCGGCGCGCTTACCTCGACAACCCGGTGGCGCAGCGTTCGGTGCGGCTGGTGGCCGAGGGAATCGGCGGTGCGCCGCTTCTTCCGGCCGATCCCGAACTGCTCGCGCTGGTGACAGCGACGAGCGCGGGCCAGTCCCTGCTCGAAACGCTCGCTTCCTATCTGTCGCTGCACGGCAACGGTTACGTCCAGATCATGAAGGACGCGCGCGGTCGTCCGGTGGAGCTGTTCGCGCTGCGCCCCGAGCGCGTGACGATCGTCGCGGGCCCCGATGGCTGGCCGGCTGCTTATGCGTACCAGGTCGGCGGGAATACGCTTACGATCCCGGTGCTCGATGGCGACGCCTCGCCGAACATCATCCACATCCGCCACTTCAATCCGGCGGACGACCATTATGGGGCAGGCTGCCTGAGCGCTGCCGGGCAAGCGGTCGCGACGCATAGCGCCGCGGCGAACTGGAACCGTTCGCTGCTGGAAAATGCGGCACGGCCCTCGGGCGCGCTGGTCTACGACAGCGGCGATGCGGGCGCGCTGACGACCGACCAGTTCGATCGGCTCAAGGCCGAACTCGAACGCGCGTTCGCAGGGGAGATAAACGCCGGGCGGCCGATGCTGCTCGAGGGCGGGCTCAAATGGCAAGGCATGAGCATGAGCCCGGCGGACATGGACTTCGCAACGCTCAAGGCGGCCGCGGCGCGCGACATTGCGCTCGCGTTCGGGGTGCCGCCGATGCTGCTCGGGATGCCGGGCGATTCGACTTATGCGAACTACAAGGAGGCCAACAAGGCGCTGTGGCGGCTGACGCTGCTGCCGCTGGCGAACAAGATCCTTTCGGCGATGGTCGAGGGCCTGGCGACCTGGTTTCCAGACGCGCGGCTGGCGATCGATCTCGATCGCGTGCCCGCGCTGGCGGAGGACCGCGAGGCGCTTTGGTCGCAGGTCAAGGGCGCGACATTCCTCAGCGATGCCGAGAAACGCGCGCTGCTCGGCCTGCCCGAGGTTCCGGCTTCGGGGACAGCATCGTGAGCCGCGAGGCAATGCTCGCGCAGCTGGTCGCGCAGGCGGTCGATGGCGGCGGCGATCTCGTCACGCTGCGCGCGATCATCGAGGAAGCCAGCGAGCTTAGCGTCCAGCGCGTGCTCGCGCGCATGGGCCTCGATGACGAGGACGCGCACGAGGATCTCAACGAACTGCGCCAGCTGCTCAACGCCTGGCGCGATGCCAAGCGCAGTGCGCGCCGCGCGGTGGTCGAATGGATCGTGCGCGGGCTGCTCGCGCTGCTGCTGATCTGTATCGCTTACCGCTTCGGATTCCCCGAGGCGCTTAAGTGAGGGGCGGGCAAGCGAGCCTGCGCTTTGCCGGTTATGCCGCGCTGTTCGATGCCCGCGATGCGGGACGCGACGTGATCCGCAAGGGTGCGTTCACGCGCACGCTGGCGGTGCGCAAGGACCCAGTGCCGCTCTATTGGCAGCACCGCCCCGACCAGCGGATCGGCTGGATCGAATCGGTCGCCGAGGATGCGCGCGGCCTGCGCGTGATCGGATCGATCGACAATCCCGAAGGCGGCGCCGGGCAAGCGCTGCAGCACCGCAAGATCTCGGGTCTGAGCTTCGGCTACGTCGCCAAGGACAGCCGCCGCGACCAGAACGGGCGCGAGCTGCTCGATGTCGACCTGTTCGAAATCAGCTTGGTCTCGCACCCGATGCAACACGGCGCGCGCGTCCATTTCGTCGGCCCGGCTTCTACCCTGTTCGAAGCGGCGCCTCAGATCGCAGAACCTCAGGCCGCCGCTGCCTGATCCCTCTTTTGACCCGGCCGCCTTTGGGGCGGCCTTCCTTGAAAGGTGAATGCCCCATGGAAATGCCAGTTGATGGTGAGGCGCTTGGCGCCTCGTTCGATATCGTCGCGCGTCAGGACGCGGCCGACCAGGCGCTGGACGCGCTGCGCGGCGATTTCGCCGAAGTGAAGATGAACCTCGAGAAGATGGCGCGCTCGTCCGCCGGACGTCCTGCGCTCGAAGGTGCGGGCTCGCTCAGCCCCGAGCGCAAGGGCTTCGTCGATGGCTATATCCGCCAGGGCCGCGACGCCGAACTCAAGTCGTTCTCAATCGGCTCGCCCTCCGACGGTGGCTATACCGTTCCGCGCGAGATCGATGCGGTCATCGCCGCGCGGCTTAAAGCGATCAGCCCGATCCGTTCAATTGCGCAAGTCGTCCAGACCGGCACCTCTGGCTATCGCAAGCTGATCAACATCGGCAACACCACCAGCGGCTGGGTCAGCGAGACCGTAGCGCGCCCGAACACCAACACGCCCAGCTTCGCCGAGATCGTGCCCCCCTCGGGCGAGCTTTACGCGAATCCGGCGGCGACCCAGCAGATGCTCGACGATGCGGCGTTCGATGTCGAAACCTGGCTCGCCGACGAGATCGCGCGCGAATTCGCCCGGGCCGAGGGTGCGGCGTTCGTCAATGGCACGGGCACCAACCAGCCGTCGGGCTTCCTCAATGCACCGACCGCGAACACCAACGATGCCAACCGCGCGTTCGGGACGCTGCAATACACCGTCACCGCCAACGCCAGCACGCTGGGGACCACGCCCGAGCTCAAGCTGGTCGACCTGGTCCATTCGCTCAAGGCCGCGCATCGCCAGAACGGCACCTGGGTGATGAACTCGGGGACACTCGCAGAGGTCCGCAAGCTCAAGGATTCGACCGGCGCATTCCTGTGGCAGCCGGGGCTTCTTGCCGGTCAGCCGAACCTGTTGCTCGGCTACCCGGTGGTCGAGGCGGCGGATATGCCCGATATCGCCGCGAACGCTTTCCCGATCGCGTTCGGCAACTTCCAGGCCGGCTATATCATCGCCGAACGCCACACGACGACGATCCTGCGTGATCCGTTCACCAACAAGCCGTTCGTGAACTTCTACGCAACCAAGCGGATCGGCGGCCAGGTGCTCGACAGCGATGCGATCAAGCTCCTGAAGATCTCGACCTAAGCGCTCCCCTGCCGGAGCGCGGTGCGCGCCGGCTCCTTGCACCCGCGCCGCGTCGCTTTTCCCCTTTTGCCGGGCGGCGCGGGTGCATTTTTTCTAGCTGCCTTGGAAACGGAGACCGCCATGAAGCGGGCAATCTTGACGCCGGTCGTCCCGACGGCCTCCGCGCTTGCCGATCTCAAGACCTGGCTCGGCATCGCCACCACGCGCGACGACGCCGAACTGACCGACCTGCTGCAGGCCTGCCTCGAAACCTGCGAGGCGTTTACCGGGATCATGCCGGTGAGTGCGACGTGCGAAGAGGTGCTGCCGGTCTGTGCCGGCTGGCAGGCGCTTTCGGCGCAGCCGGTGCAGGCGATCACCGCGGTCGCGGCGCTCGACCTTACCGGTACGCGGACCACGCTGGCGCCATCGATCTACCAGATCGACATTGCGCCTGACGGTGTCGGCTCGGTGCGGCTCGGTGCGCCGGACGCGCGGGGCCGGATCGTGGTCACTTATACCGCAGGCCTCGCCGCCAATTGGGATGCACTACCTGAAGGTCTGCATCACGGCATCATGCGCCTCGCCGCGCATCAGTACCGCGAGCGTGACGGCACCGCCGCCGGCCCGGTGCCACCCGCGTCGGTCGCCGCATTCTGGCGACCTTGGCGCCGGGTGAGGCTGGCATGATCGAGACCAACGCGGACAGCGCGTTTCAGGCGTTGGAGAGCCAGCTCGAAGCGCAAGCCGCCGCGCTCGCCGAAGCCCGTCGGCAGAGTTCTCAACTTGCCAATGCGGGTGACCCGACGCGCTGGCGCCGACCCGACCTGCTCTGGCCCACGTTCACGGGAGGACAAAGATGATCGAAGTTCTCCTGCGCGCTGCGCTGATCGCATGGCTCGCGGCTGACGCGACGCTGGCGGGCTTGCTCAACTCGGTCACCGAGGAAGTGCCATCGCGCACCGCGCTGCCGTGGCTGGCGATCGCCACCAGCGCGAGCACCGACTGGAGCTGCAAGAGCAACGCCGGCCGCGAAGTGCGCGTCGCCCTCGAACTCCATTGCCGCGGCGATGCACCGGATACCGCCGCAAGCTTGGTCTCGGCGATCGAGCAATCGGTTGCCGCACTGCCAAGTGCCCAGCCGACATACGACATCGTGACCACCCAGTTCATCCGCGCCCGCGCCGAACAGCGCCCCGCGAATACCCGCGCGATCCTGCTCGAATATCGCTTCCGCCTTCTGGCGCACTAGCCCTCACGCGAAAGGACAAGCCCATGCCAGCCGAACACGGCGCCGCGTTTCTGCTCAAGATCACCGACGGCTCAGCCATTCCGAACTTTCAGACCGTGGCCGGCCTGCGCACCACGCAGATGTCGATCGCGGGCGACATGGTTGTCGTCACCAGCAAGGACAGTGCCGGCTGGCGTGACCTTCTGTCTGGCGCCGGCGCGCGTTCGATCTCCGTCTCGGCGACCGGTATCTTCCTGGCCAGCGCCGCCGAGATCCGTGTGCGCGGCAATGCGCTGACGGGTGTGCTCGACACGTATCAGCTCAGCTTCGAGAGCGGCGACAAGCTGACCGGCAAGTTCCTGGTCCAGCGTCTCGAGTACGCCGGCGATTTCAACGGCGAACGCAATTACACGATGCAGCTCGAAAGCTCGGGCGTGGTGACGCCGTCTTGAACGATCCTGCGAACACGCTGCGCGGCGAGGCGAGCCTTGTCGTACGGGGCATGGCGCGCGTGCTGCGCCCGTCCTTCAACGCGCTCGTCGCCGCCGAGGAGGAGCTCGGCCCGCTGTTCGCGCTGGTCGACCGGGCGGCTTCGGGCCAGCTCAAGCTCAGCGAGTTAACCGCACTATTCTGGCACTGCCTTGCCGAACGCGGGGACATCTTGCGGGAGGACATCTCCCATGCAGTGGTGGAAACCGGCCTTGCCGGCGCCGCCAAGCCGTTGCGCGCGCTTCTTGCGCAGATCCTTCAGGGCCGGGGATGAGCGAAGCTTTCGGCAGGGCAGCACTGCGCCTCGCCGCGCACGCCGCGCAGGCTCTTGGGTGGCGCCCCGCCGAATTCTGGGCCGCGACCCCCGCCGAACTCGCGACTTCGCTCGGCCTTGCCGATGCCGATCCGGGCGCGATGCTCGATCGCAGTCAGCTCCAACGCTTGATGGACACAGACAATGACCGACCAGGTTGATTCGCTGCTGATCGACGTGCGCGCGAGCACGCAAGGCTTCGCGCAGGATGTCGCGACGATGCGTACGGCGTTCGACGGCACGCTCGTCGGCGGCTTCACGCAAGGCGGGGCCGTACTCGACAAGAGCCTGACGAGCGCGATCCAGAAGGGCAGCTCGGGCTTTGACGATCTCAAGCGAACGGCGCTCTCGGCGCTGAACGAGATCGCGGCGCAATCGTTGCGCAGCCTGTTCGGCGGCACATCGGGCGGCACGTCCTCCGTGACAGGCGGCCTGCTGGGATCACTTCTCGGCCTTCCTGGCCGCGCGAGCGGCGGGCCGGTTTCTCCGGGCGGCGCCTATATCGTCGGTGAGCGCGGACCCGAAGTCTTCGTGCCCTCCTCGGTGGGCCGGATCGATAACGGCTCCGGCTCGGCGAACGCCACCGCGGCCGCACGTGACGTGCGTGTGGCGATCAATCTGAGCAGCCCCATGGGATCGAGCGTGCCGCAATCGCTCGAGCGTTCGTCGCGCCAAGTGGCCGCTGCCGTGCGCCGCGCGCTGGTCACGCGCTGATGGCGTTCTGGCTGGCGAGCCAACGCGAAGGGCAGGCGCGCGACTGGATCCAGCGCTTCGATCCGCGCTTCTGGACGGTCAACTTCCCACGCCCGATGTGCGCGGTCGTGGTGAGTACCGCGCCCGACGCGCTGCGCGTCGATGCGGTGTTCATGAACCAGGCGGACCTCGCCGGGCTGATCTGGGCCAGCGAGGACACGATCGACCACCCGCTGCTGCGCTATGCAACGAAGCGTGATTATTCACGCTGCACGCTGAGTTTTCACTGGAAGTCGTCGGGATTGATCCCGCTCGACGCGGTGAACGGCCCGACGCTCACGATCGAAGGACGCGATAACACCGGCGCCGCGCGCAGCTGGTACGTGCGACTTTGGAACTATGCGCAAGGCACCAATACCGACGCGCAGATCACGCTGCCGTTCTCGGCGCTCGCAGGCGGCTACCTGCTGCCGGCCGAGGCCGATCCCGTGTGGCCCGGCGACGTCGACCGGATGTTCATTTCTTTGGTGCCGCCGGGGTATAATCCGTCGAGCACTGCGGCACTGACAACCTCGCTCGAGGCTTGGGCCGAACTGACTGCGATCGCATGCGACGGCAACAGTGCGGTGATCCCGATCGGCGATGTGATCGTACCGCCCCACGGTCTCGCGATTGCCACCGACTTCGACGACAGCGGTGTACAGACGCCTGCCCGGCTGCTGCGCGGCATCCGCCAGCTCGGCTATCGGGGAAGCATCGTCCACTACGTGGGGATGAGCCATTTCTTCCGGCTCACCGCGAGTGGCGGCGGTTTCATCGCCGGATCGGGTGCAAGCGTGCTGAACACGCCGTCGCAAGCGTGGCACGCCGGTTTTTTTGCGGAATGCGCGCGTCGCGGGTTCTCACCGATCGTGTCGTTCTCGTACGAGTTGCTGGCACAATATTGCCCCTCCGATTGGCAACAAAGGGCCTTCAACGGCGACCCTGCGTTGACGGGTTACATGCCGCCGTCGGTCCTCCTCTCGCCCGCGAGTACGCCAGCGATGGCCTGGCTTCAGACGGCCGCTCGCGAGTTTGTCGCGCTGATGGTCGCAGCGGCAGTCCCAGTACGGGTGCAGGTCGGCGAGCCATGGTGGTGGGTCGCCACCGATGGCCGCCCCTGCCTTTACGATGCCGCTGCGCGCGCGGTGCTCGGCGGCGCTCCCGTCGAGATCCAAAGCATGCGCCAGCCATTGACGAGTGCGCAGACCGCACTGCTGGACGCAGCCGGTGCGCTTCTCGCCTCCTCGACGGCTGCATTGGTCGGCGCCGTGCGCACCGCCGCCGCGCCCGCAGGGGCCGAGACACTCCTGCTCGTGTTCACACCGACGGTTCTCGATCCCGCGACACCCGAGGCTCGGCGCGCCAACCTGCCGATCGGCTGGACGTCGCCCGCGTTCGACCGGTTGCAACTGGAGGACTACGACTGGCTGACCGGAGGTGACAACGCGCCGCGACGCGCCGCGTACACGGTCATCAATCAGCGCCTCGGCTATCCGCCCGCCCAGCAGGACTATTTTGCCGGCTTCGCGACTGATCCGGCAACGAGCCAGCCCGCCTGGCAACGCATCGACGCCGGGATCGACGAGGCTGCGTACCGTACCCCGCACGAGACCTTTGTCTGGGCGCTGCCGCAGATCTGCCGTGACGGATACGTGCGGCTCCCGCCCCCTTCGGAGAGCGACGACATGCAAGCCTTCGATGATATCAGCTATCCGCTCGCGCTCGGCATGGACGCGTCGATCGCCCCCGAGTTCTCGACCAGCATCTCGGTCACCGCGTCGGGCTTCGAGCGGCGCAACAGCTTGTGGACCGACGCAAGGCTGCGTTTCGATGTCGGGCCCGGCATCCGCTCGGATCAGGAGCTGGGAACCCTGATCGCGTTCTTCCGCGCACGGCGCGGCGCGGCGCGCGGGTTCCTGCTGCGCGACCCGTCGGACAACACTTCGAACGGAATGACCGATCCGCCGAGCGGGCTCGACCAGCTGCTCGGGATTGGCGACGGGATCCAGACCGACTTTCCGTTGATCAAGGCTTACGGGGACAGCGCTGCATCGCAGACGCGGCGGATCACGCGTCCGCTCGCCGCGTCGATCCTGGTGAGCGTCGCGGGAACTGCGCTCACGTCCGGCTGGTCGCTCGGCACCGCAGGCGTTCTGAGCTTGGCCACCCCGCCCGCCAGCGGCGCCGAAGTTCGCGCCGGGTTCGTGTTCGACGTCCCGGTCCGCTTCGCCGATGACAAGCTCGATATCGCCGGCGCCGCGTTTGCTGCAGGTGAAGCACCCAGCGTGCCGGTCGTCGAAATTCGTGAAGCATCATGACGCGCGCATGGTTTTCCGGCGATCTGGAGACGGTCGCCACCTTCTGGCGCGTGCTTCGCTTGGACGGGGTCACGCTCGGCTTCACCGCGCACGACCGCGATCTGTGGATCGACGGCGTGCTCCATGCCGCCAATCCCGGCATGGTCGCCTCCTCGCTTCGCCGTTCGGCCGGGTTCGATGCCGACAGCGCCGAAGTGACCGGCGCGCTCAGCCACGCCTCGATCACCTCGGAGGACATGTCCGCCGGACGATACGACGGCGCACAAGTCCGCATCGGCTTGGTCGATTGGGAGACTGGCGAGAACGAAATCCTCTATGCCGGCACGATCGGCTCGGTCAGCGAACAGGACGACCGGTTCACTGCCGAACTCGTCTCGCGCAAGGCCGACCTCGCGGTCGATCCGATCCCGCGCACGAGCCCGGCCTGCCGCGCCGAATTCTGCGGCGAGGGGTGCGGCCTCAGCACCGCGCGCTTCACGCATGACGCGCTGGTCTCCACGATCGATCCTGCAAGCAACGCCGTGCAGTTCATGATGGCGCCTGCGCCAGCCGATTGCGTCGGAGGCACCTTGCGCTGGCTGGATGGACCGCACGCGGGGCAAACGATGGCGATCGCCGCGAGCGGCGTGACGGGTCTGGTACTCGATCATCCTTTATCGCCCACCCTCACCGCCGGCGCGCGCGCGATGGTCCGTGAAGGCTGCGATCACACGATTGGCACCTGCGCGGCGCGGTTCGCAAACGGTGTCAACTTCCAGGGCGAGCCATTCCTTCCGGGCAACGATCTGCCCACCCGCTATCCACCGCCCCAATGAGCGGCACGGCTTTGGCAGAAGCAGCGCACGCGCTGGTCGGAACGCGCTTCCGGCTGCAGGGACGCGATCTGTCTACGGGACTCGACTGTATCGGTGTTCTCGCCGCATCGCTGGATGCGGTCGGGAAACCCGCCGCGCTGCCTTTTACGTACCGTTTGAAGACACTCGGTGCCTGCGACGCCGAAAGCTGGGCGAGTGCGAGCGGCCTAAGCCAGGCATCCGGCGCCGTGATCGCTGGCGATGTCCTGCTCGCCCAAATCTCGCCATGTCAGTTTCATCTGCTGATCGCGCTGGGGCAGGAATCGTTCGTCCATGCGCACGCGGGCCTTCGCGGCGTCGTGCGTCACGACGGCGCGCTCCCATGGCCGATCGCCGGTCACTGGCGTCTCATCGAAGAGGACCCTTTCTGACATGGCCACCATCGTATTCGGCGCGGTCGGCTCGCTGCTAGGCGGTCCGATCGGCGGCAGCATCGGCGCGCTGCTCGGCCGTCAGGTCGACGGCGCCATCTTCGGCAACGGCAATCGCGACAGCGGCCGCCTAAAGGACCTGACCGCCACCACCTCGACGTACGGCGACGCGATACCGCAGGTCTTTGGCCGGATGCGGATGCCCGGCTCGATCATCTGGTCGACCGACCTGGTCGAGCATTGGGATCGCACGAGTTCCGGGAAGAGCAGCGCCACGGTTACGAGCTACACGTACACGGTCTCGTTCGCGGTTGCGCTTTCCAGCCGCCCGATCGTCGATATCGGACGCATCTGGGCCGACGGCAATCTCCTGCGCGGTGCCGCGGGCGACCTCAAGGTCGGCGGTTCGATCCGCATCCATACGGGTCAGCATGACCAGGCGGCCGATCCGCTGGTCGCCGCCGCCGAGGACGCAGGCCGAACGCCGGCGCATCGCGGGCTGGCTTACGTCGTATTCGAGGACCTCGACCTAGCGACCTTCTACAATCGCATCCCGACCCTGAACTTCGAGGTTATCGGCGACGAGGCGCGGCTATCGCTGGCGGAGGTCCTTGCCGGGGTGGACGATCTCGAGTGCGAGGTTCCGCTGGACGAACTGGTGGGTCTGTCGAGCGAGGGCCCGTACCAGGATATCCTGAGCCAGCTCGATACGTTCTACCCGGTCGCCTGCGATGCGAACGGATCGGGCATCACGATCGCGCGCGAGCTGTTCCAATCCGCCCCGCTTGCTCTCGCCGAGGCGGCCATCTCGGTGCGGAACGATGCATTCGGCGGCGCAACGGGCTTTACCCATAACCGCAACCCGGTTCCGGTGCAGCCGCCGGAGATCCTGCGCTATTACGACATCGATCGCGACTATCAGCCGGGGTTACAGCGCGCCTTGGGGCGGAGCGGTCCCGGACAACCGCAGACCACCGATTTTCCCGCAACGATGAACGCTGCGAGCGCCCGCGCACTGGTCGAGCGGATGGCGCGCAAGGCGGACTGGTCGCGCGATACGATCGCCTGGCGCACCGCCGAACTCGACACGCGCTTCGCACCCGGCAGCGTCGTGACCGTTCCAGATCAGGACGGACAATGGCGAGTCGCGGATTGGGAGTGGCGTGACGGCGGCGTCGAGTTCACCCTGACGCGCGTCATGCCGTCGAGCGCCGATCCGACGGCGTACCCGGCAGACGGCGGACGCGCGGTCGTGGCGGTGGATGCCGCGGTCGGCGC
>CAJCHR010000267.1 GCA_903970225.1 Actinobacteria bacterium 21-64-8
GCCGATCAAGAGGTTGTGGTGGCGGCGCACGTAGCTGACGATCGCCTCGTCCATCTTGTCGCCGCCGACGCGCACCGAGGTGGTGTAAGCCAGACCGCGCAGCGAGAGCACCGCGACTTCGGTGGTGCCGCCGCCGATGTCGACGACCATCGAGCCCACGGGTTCGGTCACCGGCATGCCCGCACCGATCGCGGCGGCCATCGGCTCGACGATCAGGAACACCTGGCTTGCACCCGCATTCGACGCGGCGTCGCGAATCGCGCGGCGTTCGACCGAGGTCGAGCCCGAGGGCACGCAGATCACGATCTCGGGATAGCGGAACAGGCTGCGCTTGCCGTGCACCTTGCGGATGAAATACTTGATCATCTCTTCGGCGATTTCGATGTCGGCGATGACGCCGTCACGCAGCGGACGGATCGCCTCAATGCTGTCGGGAGTCTTGCCCATCATCATCTTGGCGTCTTCGCCCACGGCCTTGACCCGCTTGATGCCGTTCAGCGTCTCGATCGCGACGACACTGGGCTCGTTCAGCACGATCCCACGGTCCTGGACATAGACCAGCGTATTTGCCGTTCCGAGGTCGATCGCCATGTTCTGCGATCCGAATTTGAAAAAGCGCGACATCAGTGATGGCATCGAGAACTCTTGATTTTTGCGGGCTTGCCGGCGCTCCGCGAACTGCGGACGCCTGCGGTGGCTCAGGAGACGGCGCCTTAGCGCGGCTTCCGGGGAAAGGCCAAAATTTTGTGCGAAATGCGCGCGGCTTGGCGCGTGTGCGGCTCGAATTAACCGATGAGGGGGCGTAGAGTATCCCGGTGCCCGAAATCCGCCGCCTCCCAGCCGACCTCGTCAACAGAATCGCCGCGGGCGAGGTGGTCGAGCGCCCGGCTTCCGCGCTGAAAGAGTTGATCGAGAATGCGATCGACGCGGGTGCGACGAGCATCGCGGTTCGGCTCGCTGAAGGCGGGCTCGGCCTGATCGAGGTAACCGATGATGGTTGCGGCATGGACGCCGCCGAGATCGCGCTCGCGCTCGAACGCCACGCCACTTCCAAGCTGCCCGATGAAGCGATAGAATCGGTGACGACGCTGGGCTTTCGCGGCGAGGCGCTGCCGTCGATCGCAAGCGTCGCCAGGCTGACGATCGAGAGCCGGGTCGGCGCGGACGGCGAGGGGTGGCGCCGCGTGATCGATCACGGCGAACTGGCGGGGGATGGCCCCGCCGCGCTGCCGCCGGGTACCCGGATCCGGGTCGAGTCGCTGTTCCACCGCGTGCCGGCGCGGCGCAAGTTCCTGCGCAGTGAGCGTGCCGAGTATGCCGCCTGCCTCGATATCGTGCGGCGGCTGGCGATGGCGCGGTCCGCGGTCGGCTTCACGCTGGAGCACGATGGGCGGCGGGTTCTGGCAGTCGCGCCGGGCGAGGGCGCAGCGGCGCGCGTGGCGCGGATCGTGGCGCGTGAACTCGCCGAGGACGGCGTGGTGATCGACGTGGAGCGCGGCGAGATGCGGCTCACCGGTGTCGCGGGGCTGCCCACCTTCAACCGCGGGGTCGCCGATCATCAGTACCTGTTCGTCAACGGGCGCCCGGTGAAGGACCGGCTCCTCGTCGGCGCGGTGCGCGGTGCTTATGCCGATATGCTCGCGCGCGACCGGCATGCGGTGCTGGCATTGTTCCTCGAACTTCCCACGGGCGAGGTCGACGTCAACGTTCACCCGGCCAAGACGGAAGTCCGCTTTCGGGATCCGGCGGTCGTGCGCGGTTTCCTGGTGAGTGCCCTGCGGCATGCGCTCGAAGGCGCCGGACAGCGCAGCGCGCAAGGCCCGGCCGGGCCGGCGATGGCGCGCTGGCAGTCCGAGCCGATCTCGGCACCTTCGCTTTCGCTCCAGTCGCTGTTCGGGCGCGATCAGTCGCGTGCGCCAGCCGGAGTGAGGGAAAGCGGCGCGATCTGGCGCGGCTACGAAGCCGCCGTGCTCGCCCCCGAAGCGCGCGCGGAAGCCGCCGAGCCATTGTCCGGCGATGCGCACGAATTCCCGCTCGGCGTGGCGCGCGGACAAGTCGCGGGCACCTATATCGTCGCCGAGGCGGCGGACGGCCTGGTCATCGTCGACCAGCACGCCGCGCACGAGCGGCTGGTGCTCGAGCGGATGAAAGCGGCGGGCGCGGGGGAGTCCGCCGCAGCGGCGCAGGCGCTGCTGCTCCCCGAAGTGGTAGAGCTGGCCGAGCCCGATTGCGACCGCATCGAGGAACAGGCGTCCGCGCTCGCAGCGCTTGGTCTTGCGATCGAGCGGTTCGGCCCGACCGCGATCCTCGTGCGCAGCGTTCCCGCCTCGCTCGGCCGCGCCGATGTCACCGCGCTCGTCACCGACATCGCCGATGACCTCGCCACCAACGGCGATGCGCTGTTATTGGGCGAGCGGCTGGACCATGTGCTCGCGACGATGGCCTGCCATGGCTCGGTCCGCGCCGGCCGCGCGCTGTCGGTCGCCGAGATGAATGCGCTGCTGCGCGAAATGGAACGCACACCGCGTTCGGGCCAATGCAACCACGGGCGGCCGACGTGGGTTAAGCTCGCGCATGAAGATATCGAGAAACTGTTCGGCCGGCGTTAGCCTGCTCGTCTGCGCATCGCTGGCGCTCGCCGCGTGCCATCACCCCTCGCCGCAACAACAGGCCGCGAAGGATGAGCATGATCTCGCGCAGATCCATCAGGCCGAGCATGAGCGGCCGCCGGTCGTGCCGGTCCAGCCAGAGCCGGTGAGTTTCGCCGAACTTTCCCGCCCGGACCTGACGCTTCCGCTGCCCGACGGCGCCAAGGTTCCGAAGCCCGGCGAAGGCTGCACCTTCAGCGTGCACGGCACGACGCTGCTCGTCATCGTGCCCAAGTTCGGCCTCGCGCGCTTTTCCGGGCGGGTCGAGGTGTTCGGCGCGGACAGCGGGAGTCCCGCGATCAAGGGCGGGATTCACGTCAAGTATTCGGGCAGCGAACATGCGCTCGAACTTGATCAGACCGGCGGGTCGGTGCGGATCATCATTCGCGACAAGTTCGACCGGCCCGCTTACGCGGCGCGCGGCGATCTCAGCTGCCCGGCCGGATCATCCGATGCGGGATCAGACCCGAGCTAAGTCCTCAAACATTGAACCGGAAGTGCAGCACGTCGCCGTCCTGCACGACATATTCCTTGCCTTCCTGGCGCAGCTTGCCCGCTTCCTTGGCCCCCGCCTCGCCGCCTAGCGCGATGTAATCGTCATAGGCGATCGTCTCGGCGCGGATGAAGCCGCGTTCGAAGTCGGAGTGGATCGCGCCCGCCGCCTGCGGCGCCTTCGAGCCCTTGGGGACCGTCCAGGCGCGCGCTTCCTTGGGGCCGACGGTGAAGAAGGTGATCAGGTGAAGCAGTTCGTAGCCCGAGCGGATCACGCGGGCGAGGCCGGTTTCGTGCAGACCCATCTCCTCGAGAAACACCAGCCGCTCGTCCGCTTCCATGCCGACCAGCTCGCTTTCGATCGCCGCCGAGACGATCACCGCCTGCGCGCCCTCGGCCTTGGCCTTGGCGAACACCTTGGCCGAGAACGCATTACCCTCGGCGGCCGCGTCCTCGTCGACGTTGCAGACGTAGAGCACGGGCTTGGCGGTCAGCAGCTGCGCCGCCAGGAACACGCGCTCCTCTTCCTCGTCCTTGGGCTTGACCAGCCGCGCGGGCTTGCCCTCGCGCAGCAGGTCGAGTGCTTGCCCCAGCACCGCGGCGACGATCTTGGCCTCCTTGTCGCCCTGCGCCGCCTTCTTCTGCGCGGCGGGGACGCGCTTCTCGAGGCTTTCGAGATCGGACAGCATCAGCTCGGTCTCGACCGTCTCGGCGTCCGAGATCGGATCGACATGATTGTCGACGTGCTGGATGTCGTCGTTCACGAAGCAGCGCAGCACGTGGACCACCGCATCGACCTCGCGGATGTTGCCGAGGAACTGGTTGCCGAGCCCCTCACCCTTCGACGCGCCGCGCACGAGCCCGGCGATGTCGACGAAGCCGAGCTGAGTCGGGATGATCTTGGCCGAACTCGCGATTCCCGCGAGCTTGTCCAGCCGGTCATCGGGCACGCCGACGTTGCCGACATTGGGCTCGATCGTGCAGAACGGATAGTTCGCCGCCTGCGCCGCCTGCGTCTCGGTCAGCGCATTGAACAGCGTCGACTTTCCCACGTTAGGCAGGCCGACAATTCCGCAACGAAAACCCATTCTGAACTCCGGAAGCTGGGGGCGTGACCCGATAGGCGCGTTGCGGGGCGAAGGCTAGGGGCGGGGCAAGGTGACGGTCTGCGTGGCGGGGTGTTGACACAGTTGACAGTGTACTGGGGAAGAAGTGTCACCTTGGGGCGGGGGTGTCACCTTGGCTCGAAAATCAGC
>CAJCHR010000268.1 GCA_903970225.1 Actinobacteria bacterium 21-64-8
CGGGCGCGATGATGGTGATCATCGGCTGGGTGCTCGCGGTCGCGCCGCTCGGCGTGTTCGCGCTGGCGTTCGGAGTCGCGGCGAGCAGCGGCATGAGCGCGGTGGCGGCGCTGGGCCACTACATCGCGATGGTCTCGGCGATGGGCGGGCTGGTGCTGGTGACCGCTTATGTCGTGGCGGTGGCGGTCGGCCGCGTGCCTTTCGCCGCGTTCGCCCGCGCGGCGCTCCCGGTACAGGCGCTCGCGGTGTCGACGCAGTCGTCGCTGGCGTGCCTGCCCGCGATCCTCGTCGCCTGCCGCCGCCTGGGCCTGCGCGACAGCACCGCCGAGCTGGTCCTGCCGCTGGCGGTCGCGCTGTTCCGGGCCACCGGTGCGGCGATGAACCTGGCGGTCGCGATCTACACGGCCAAGCTCACCGGCGTGCCGCTGACGCCCGCGGTGATCCTGAGCGGTGTGGCGGTGTCGATCGTGACCACGCTCGGCGCGGTCTCGCTGCCGGGCACGGTCAGCTATTTCAGCTCGATCGCGCCGATCTGCCTGGCGATGGGCGTGCCGATCGGACCGCTCGGGCTGCTGGTCGCGGTCGAGATGCTGCCCGACCTGATGCGCACGGTCGCCAATGCGACGATGGACGTGACGCTGGTGACGATCGTCGATCGGCGCAAGGCAGCCGAGTAAGCATCAATCCTCCCCGCGAGCCGGGAGGATCTTTCATTTACCCAGCCAGCTCCGCCGCCCGCCAGCGCCAAGCCTCAGCCAGCACCGGCATCGCCGCCAGCGCGCGGACCGCGGCGGGGTCGCGCTTGTGGTCGCCGGCGATGAGCAGGCCGAACATGCGCTCGACGGTCCATTCGGGCAGCGGCCGGTCGAGCAGTTCGAACGCGTCGCCCGCCTGCGCCTCGCCGGGTTCGATCACGCGGTAATACCAGCCGCTCCTGCGCGTCTTGACGATCCGCGCGGTGACCCAGGGCTCGCCGAAGCGGTGGCCCTGCTTCCAGCACGGCTGGCGGCCGTGGCTGAGTTCGATCGTCGCGCTGCCCAGCCGGTAGCGGTCACCCAGGCAGGCCTCGGTCTCGGTCAGCCCGGACACCGCGATGTTCTCGCCGAACGCACCGGGCGCGCCGAGCAGCGGATGGTCGCCGATCTCGCCGCGCCAGAACGGGTAATGGTCGGCGGGGTAATGGTGCAGCGCCTTGTCGGGACCGCCGTGATAGCGCCGGTCCGCCTGCTCGTCGCCCTCGAGCCCGAGCGGGCCGATCCGCACCCGGCCCGGCACCGGCACCTTGCCGATCGCGCTCGGCTCGTCCGCGGCGCGGAACGGCGCGATCCTGCCGGCGAGCAGTGCGGTGAGCGTGAACGTCATCGCCGCAGTCTACGCCGTGTCATGCCCGCAGGCGAGCGCCTCGATCGCCTCTTCGAGCCGTGCCGGATCGCCGAGCGCGAGCACGTGCCCCGACGAACCCTCGTGCAGCGGATCCCCGTTCCAGTCGGACACGAAGCCGCCCGCGCCCTCGATCACCGGGACCAGCGCGGCCCAGTCGTACAGCTTGAGGTTTGCTTCGCAGACGATGTCGATGTGGCCCGAGGCGAGCATCGCGTAATTGTAGCAGTCGCCGCCCATCACCATCCGCCGGTAATCGGTCTTCGCGGCGAGCGCCATGAAGTGCTCGCCGTCGTGATCGCTGAAGTAATGCGGGCCGGTGGTGGCGATCGTCGCGTCCGACAGCTCGGGACACAGGCGGGTGCGGACGGGCTTGCCGTTGAACGTGGTCTCGCGGCCGCGCGCGCCGATCCAGCGCTCGCCCAGGATCGCCTGGTCGATCACGCCCATCACCGGCCAGCCATCGACCAGCAGCGCGATCAGCGTACCGAAGATCGGCCGCCCCGCGAGGAAGCCCGACGTGCCGTCTATCGGATCGAGCACCCAGCTGCGCGAGGTGCTGCCCTGCGTGGTCCCGAACTCCTCGCCGATCACCGTGTCGCGCGCGGCTTCGGCGGTCAGGATCCGCCGCATCGCCTCTTCGGCGGCGCGATCGGCCAGCGTGACCGGACTTGCGTCGGGCTTGCGCTCGGTCGCAACGCCGGAGCGATAATAGGGGCGGATTGCGTCGCGCGCGGCGTCTGCCAGCCGGCTTGCCAGCGCGATATCGTCTTCAAGGCTCATGATTCCGCTGTGACGGCAAATCGGCCGCGCCGCAAGAAACCGGCATTGTGCGTTCAAAATGAGGAGGAACTCGCCCGGTACATCGCTATTGAGACGCTCTGGTGCACCTGCCGTGCGTTGCCGGAACCCATATGGGCCGCGAGTTCGATAGAAGAACCATGACCAAGCGCGTCCGCCCTGCGGTCGACGACGCGTTCGTGCCGGCCCATGGTGTCACGCGCGATGGCCAGCCGCTTTCGTACAACCGGGCACCCGCCGCCGATGTCGCGCCCTGGATCGGTCGCCTTTATGCGGCCAGGGTCACCTTGCCGGAAAACCATCGCCTCGATTGCGGATTGTTCAGCGAATTCGCGATGCTCCGCATCCAGCTCTCGGGCGAATGGCTCGTGCATACGGCCGATGGGCCGCAACGCTTCGGCCCGGAGACCTTGCTGTTCGGCCCGCATACCCGCCGGATGCCGCTCAGCGTGACCGGAAGCTTCGTCAGCGTCGGGTACTCGATGCGGCCCGGAGCATCGCTGACACTGCGCGGTCCGAGGTTGACGGAATGCCTCGACCGCATCGTTCTGCCCCAGCAACCCGATCCTTCGGTACAGCGGCTGCTCACCATGCTCGATCCCGACAACGACGAGGAGAGCCTGCTGCAGATCCTCGAGAACTGGATGCGCCGGTGGGTCAATACGTACGATTGCCAGGAGCCCGATCCGATCACCGCGCGGTTCGAGCAGGTCGCCTTCACCAATCCCAACATGCCGATCCCCGAATTTGCCGAGCAGTGCGGTGTCAACGAGCGAACCATCGAGCGGATCGTCGCCCGCGACTTCGGGATGTCCCCCAAGCAGGTCCTGCGCCGTGCCCGCGCTCTCGACATGGCAAGCTTTCTGCGCGGCGTCGCCGACGTCGACGAAGCCGACGAGCTGGCGCTACGCTATTATGACCAGAGCCATCTCATCCATGAATTCACCGACCTGTTCGGCATGTCACCGCGACAGTTCGCGGCGGCGCCTCAGCCGCTGATGACGCTCTCGCTCGAATCGCGCCAGGCCCAAAGGCTCGAATTGCTCGAACGGATCGCCCCGGGCGGCACCCGGCCGTGGGAGTGAAGGAGCCCATGCGCGGGAGCGGCTTCCATTCGACAAGGTAACGGTTTGTGCGGCGGGTGTTGACACAGTTGACACCGTGCAGCGGAAAAACTGTCACCTTGCATCGGATGTGTAACCTTGCCGTTCGAGAGCAATGCCGGCTTGCGATCGAAACAGTGGGCGCATCGGAGCGGCGGGATGCAGAGATCGGTGTCACGCCGCAGGGAATACCGCGCGACCCTGCGTGTAGGAAAATGCTTTTTACGGTGTCCACAAGCGTTTCCCCGCGGGAGACCGCTCTGTCGTCACCCCGGGCTTGAACCGGGATGCCGCTGCCTCCTGGGCGAAGCAGGCTGCGCACAGAAGCGGGACACCGGGTCAAGCCCGGGGCGACGGGACTGGCATGTCCGGAAGCGCCCAGTAGCGGACATCGAGTTGTCGTGCGATTGATGACCAATGGAATACCTGACTGACGAAACAGCCGAGGATCGACTTTACCTGAAAGGTTTGGCGGTTCGATACGAGCGTCACACGGGGTTGTGGATGCCAATCATGTGGCACCTCGCGCTCGGCGGGCACACCGGGGCTATGATCGAATTGGCGGATTGGTTTTCAAGCGACAACAGCGCCAAAGCCTTCGGGACGCCCGCCGATACGTTCAGTGCGGCAGGTTTATATTATCGTGCCTACCGCAAGGGTGACGCACGCGCAGCGAATAATGCAGCAATGAGCTGCTTCAATCGCAGTGACATGATCGGCTATCGTCAATGGCTGAGGCGAGCTTCAAAAGCTGGCGACGCGGAGGCGGGAGCGCAACTGCGCTATTTCGAAACGCGGTTGTGGCATTCCGCAGCTCGAAAAATAGGCCGATTGCGGCCCGAGCAAAAACGAGATGAGTTCGCATAGCGAACGGCTGCTTTCCACCACCTCCGGACACTAAGCTATCGATCTTAGACCTAGTCGAACAGGCTCGATACCGAGGCTTCGTCCGAAATCCGCCGGATTGCCTCGCCGATCAGCGGCGCGATCGGCAGGAAGCGGATTCGGTCGGAACTGCGCGCCGCGTCGGTCGGCAGGATCGAATCGGTGATCACCAGTTCCTTCAGCGCCGAACCGTTCACGCGCGCCACGGCGCCGCCCGAGAGCACGCCGTGCGTGATATAGGCGGCGACGCTGGTCGCGCCCGCATCGACCAGCGCCTGCGCGGCGTTGCACAGCGTTCCGCCCGAATCGATGATGTCGTCGATCAGGATGCACGCGCGCCCGGCGACGTCGCCGATGATGTTCATCACTTCCGACTGTCCCGGCCCGTCGCGCCGCTTGTCGACGATCGCGAGCGGCGCGTTGTCGAGCCGCTTGGCCAGCGCCCGCGCGCGGACCACGCCGCCGACGTCGGGCGAGACGACCATCAGCTCGGTCGCCGGGTAATGCGCCTGGATGTCGGCAGCCATCACCGGTGCGGCGAAGAGGTTGTCGGTCGGGATGTCGAAGAAACCCTGGATCTGCCCGGCGTGCAGGTCGACCGACAATACGCGGTCGGCGCCGGCCTCGGTGATCAGGTTGGCGACGAGCTTGGCCGAGATCGGCGTGCGCGAGCCTGACTTGCGGTCCTGCCGCGCGTAGCCGAAGTACGGCAGCACCGCGGTGATCCGGCGCGCCGACGCACGGCGCAGCGCATCGATGCAGATCAGCAGTTCCATCAGGTTGTCGTTGGCGGGGAAGCTGGTCGACTGGACCACGAACACGTCCTCGCCGCGCACGTTCTCGTGGATCTCGACGAACACTTCCTCGTCGGCGAACCGTTTGACGGTCGCGTCGGTCAGCGGCAGCTCGAGATAGCTGACGATGGCCCGGGCCAGCGGGAGGTTGCTGTTGCCAGCCATGATCTTCATCGCGCCGACCCTGCCCGCTGCCCATTCACGGTTCGCGCTCTAGCCCAGCGTCACCGGATTGCAATTTTTTCCATGTCCAAAACCGGCAACACCCCGGGTTTGGCCCGGGGTGTTGCATTTTCTCATAGTACGCAAAGGCCGAAATCCGGCCCCTTGGCTTAGAGCCTGTGCTCGCTCTTGACCCAGCGGACCGTGCCCGACGAGGCGCGCATCACGACCGTCTCGGTGGTGGTGACGCCGCTGCGCAGCTTCTTGACCCCCGCGAGCAGCGAACCGTCGGTGACGCCGGTCGCGGCGAAGATGCAGTCGCCCTTGGCGAGTTCCTCGAGCTTGTAGACCTTGTTGAGATCCTCGACGCCCCACTTGGCGGCGCGGGCGCGTTCGTCGTCGTTGCGGAACAGCAGCCGGCCCTGGAACTGGCCGCCGACGCAGCGCAGGGCCGCGGCAGCGAGCACGCCCTCGGGCGCGCCGCCCGAACCCAGATACAGGTCGATGCCGGTTTCCTCGTTGGTCGTTGCGATCACGCCGGCAACGTCGCCGTCGGGGATCAGCTGGATGCCGACGCCGATCGCGCGCAGCTCGGCGATGAGGTCGGCGTGACGCGGACGATCGAGCACGCAGACGACGATCTCGTGCGGTTCGACGCCCTTGGCGGCGGCGAGCGACCTGACGTTCTCGGTCGGGGTCTTGTTGAGATCGATCACGCCGTCGGGATAGCCGGGGCCGACCGCGATCTTGTCCATGTACACGTCGGGCGCGTTGAGCAGGTTGCCGTGCTCGGCAACCGCCAGCACTGCCAGCGCGTTGGGACCGTTCTTCGCGGTGATCGTGGTGCCTTCGAGGGGATCGAGCGCGATGTCGATCTTGGGGCCGGTGCCGATCGCCGATCCGACCTTCTCGCCGATGAACAGCATCGGCGCTTCGTCGCGCTCGCCCTCGCCAATCACGACGGTACCGTCCATATAGAGTTCGTTAAGCGCGGCGCGCATAGCTTCGACGGCCGCCGCATCCGCGGCCTTTTCATCCCCGCGTCCGATCAGCTTCGCGGCGTTGATCGCCGCAGCTTCGGTTACACGCACCATTTCGAGCACAAGAACGCGGTCGAGAACATCACTAACAGGCGTTTTTGAAGTCATGATATTCCCGCTGATGGAGGTGAGAAGGTTTGTTAATCGGGCTTAGACAGAGCGTGCGACGTTGTCGAGAAGGCAGGCTACCGGTTTTTGCGCTCGCGTTGGTGTTTGCTGCAACTGCGAACCCAGCGATGGCGCAGGACGCGACCGACGCGCGCGTGGGCGACATGATCACGCAGGAACGCGATACCTACGGACCGCCTCCGCCACCCAGCACGGACGAGAAAACACAGGGCTGCGGGGACGACAAAATCTCCGAAATCGTCGTGTGCGGGCACGAGAGAGTCCGCAACCAGCGTATCCCCTCGACCGCGGACAGCGATCCCAACTCGGCTGCGGCGCGGCATGGGCTGAACAGCGGCGGTGCGCGCACGCCCTGGGTCAGCGGCCTGCCCGATTGCACGGTCGAGAAATGCCATCGCTTCGGCAAGAAGCCCGCGCCGATCTATCTCATCGACCTCTCGAAGATCCCCGAAGCGCCGCCCGGATCGGACGCCGACAAGATCGCCAAGGGTGAAATGCGCGCGCCTTGAGGGACGATGTGGAACTTACCGCGCCTGAACCCATCTTGGTTGGATGCGAGACTCATTCGGCTGGCTGAAACCCGAACCCTGGGGAATTCATATCGTCCCGGCGGACAGCTGGATCGATCCCTCGCGGCCGGTGGATCGCGCGCTCGTCACGCACGGCCACGCGGACCACGCGCGGGGCGGACACGGCGCGACGATCGCGACGCCCGAAACGCTGGCGATCATGCGGGTGCGCTATGCGACCGAGGAGGGGGCGCGGCCGGTTGCCTATCATGAGACCGTAACACTGGGCGGCGGCGTCTCGGCCACGTTCCTGCCTGCCGGTCATGTGCTCGGCTCCGCGCAGATCCTGCTCGAGCATGCGGGCGAGCGGATCATCGTCACCGGCGATTACAAGCGGCGCGCGGACCCCACGTGCGTGCCGTTTGCGGTGACCCCCTGCGACGTGCTCGTCACCGAGGCGACCTTCGGCCTGCCGGTGTTCCGCCATCCCCCGGTCGAGGAGGAGATCGCCAAGCTGCTTGCCGCGCATGCCGCGAATCCCGCGCGCTGCATCCTCGTCGGGGCTTATGCGCTGGGCAAGGCGCAGCGGGTGATCGCCGAGCTGCGGCTCGCCGGATACCGCGAGACGATCTGGCTGCACGGCGCGATGGAGCGGATGTGCCGGCTGTACGAGGAGCTCGGCGTCGATCTGGGGCCGCTCAAGCTGGTGAGCGAGGCGGCCAAGGGTGAGCTCGAAGGCCAGATCGTGATCTGCCCGCCCTCCGCGCTCAACGACCGCTGGAGCCGCCGCCTGCCCGATCCGATCACCGCGATGGCCAGCGGCTGGATGCGCGTGCGCCAGCGCGCGCGCCAGAGCCTCGTCGAGCTGCCGCTGATCATCTCCGACCATGCCGACTGGGACGAGCTGACCCGGACGATCCAGGACGTGAACCCGGCCGAAACCTGGATCACGCATGGCCGCGAGGAGGCGATGCTGCGCTGGTGCGAACTCAACCAGCGCCGCGCCCGCGCACTGGCGATGGTGGGCTATGAGGACGAGGATGATTGAGGTGAGCGCGCCGGGCAGTGTCGGGGAGAGGTGGGCGCGCGGCCTTCGACAGGCTCAGGCTGAGCGGGCGTGGGCTGCGATATCATCAACAACACCCGCTCAGGCTGAGCCTGTCGAAGCCCCCGCGCGTACCCCAGCCCACCCCGCTGCGACTAGCTTCGCTCACGCTCAGCAAGTCTCGCTCCCCTCCCGCATGCGGGAGGGGCCGGGGGTGGGCCCTTCTTCTCTGACGCCCAATAACCCCGCGGGTGCCCCTCCATCAGCTGCGCTGGTCCCTCCCCTCGTTTCGGGCAGGAATTGATGCAGCCCTTCGCCGCCCTGATCGATGCGCTGGTCTATACCCGCAGCCGCAACGGCAAGCTCAAGCTGATCGCCGATTACCTCGGCGCGACGCCCGATCCCGATCGCGGCTGGGCGCTCGCCGCGCTCACCGGCGGCCTCGACTTTCCGGCGGTGAAGTCCTCGACGATCCGCAATCTGCTGATGGAGCGCGTCGATCCGGCGCTGTGGGCGCTGTCGCGCGATTACGTCGGCGACA
>CAJCHR010000269.1 GCA_903970225.1 Actinobacteria bacterium 21-64-8
CGGGGGCTGACGCACAGTGCTTTCGCGCGTTTTCATCGATCGGCCGATCTTCGCCTGGGTGCTGGCGATTATCGTGATGATGCTCGGGACCGGGGCGATCATGTCGCTGCCGATCGCACAATATCCCGATATCGCCCCGCCGCAGGTGATCATCCGCGCAACGTATCCAGGTGCCTCGGCCGAGACCGTGCAGAACTCGGTCACCCAGATCATCGAGCAGCAGCTGACAGGCATCGACGGCCTGCTCTATTTCCAGTCGCAGTCGAGTGCCCGCGGCACCGTCTCGATCACCGCCACGTTCGAGAAGGGCACCAACCCCGACATCGCGCAAGTCCAGGTGCAGAACCAGGTGCAGCAGGGCGTAAGCCGCCTGCCGACGCAGGTTCAGGCGCAAGGGCTGGTGATCCGCAAGACCAACCCGGACTTCCTGCTGATCGCGGCGCTTTACGATTCCACCGACAAGCTGACCAACATCGACATCGCCGATTATCTGGTCTCCAACCTTCAGGACCCGCTCGGCCGGATCAAGGGCGTGGGCGACATCCAGGTGTTCGGCACGCAATACGCGATGCGGATCTGGCTTAATCCGACCAAGCTGACCAGCTTCGGCCTGATCCCCAGCGACGTCACCACCGCGATCCAGGCGCAGAACACCGACGTTTCGGCGGGTGAACTCGGGCAGCAGCCGCAGCCGGATGCGCAGATGCTGGACGCGACGGTCACTGCGCAGTCGCGGCTCCAGACCGCGGACCAGTTCCGCGCGATCGTGCTCAAGACCCTCCCCAGCGGCGCGACGGTGCGGCTTGGTGACGTGTCGAGGATCGAACTGGGGCAGGAAAACTACAACAACCTGATCCGCGTCAACGGCCACCCGGGCACCGGCATCGCGGTCAGTCTCGCGCCGGGCGCAGACGCGCTCAAGACCGCCGAACTGGTCAAGGCGTTCATTGCCCAGCGCGCGCCCGATTTCCCGCAAGGCGTAAAGTACGCATTCGTCCAGGACAGCACCGATTTCATCAAGCTGTCGATCTGGGAGGTCGTCAAGACCCTGATCGAGGCGATCATCCTGGTCGTGGTCGTGATGTTCGTGTTCCTGCAAAGCTGGCGTGCGACGCTGATCCCGACGATCGCCGTGCCGGTCGTGCTGCTGGGTACGTTCGCGATCTTCTCGCTCGCTGGGTTCTCGATCAACACTCTGACGCTTTTCGGGCTCGTGCTCGCGATCGGGCTGCTGGTCGATGATGCGATCGTGGTGGTCGAGAACGTCGAGCGGCTGATGGACGAGAACCCGGACATGAGCCCTCGCGAGGCGACGATCCAGTCGATGGACGAGATCACCGTCGCGCTGGTCGCGATCGCGCTGGTGCTCTCGGCGGTGTTCCTCCCGATGGCGTTCTTCGGCGGTTCCACGGGGGTTATCTACCGCCAGTTCTCGGTCACGATCGTCTCGGCGATGGTGTTGTCGGTGCTGGTCGCGCTGATCCTCTCGCCCGCGCTCACCAGTCATCTGCTCAAGCAGAAGAAGCGTGATGGCGACGGCGCGAAGGAGAGTTGGTTCGGCCGCCGCTTTCCCCGTGTGGCGCACTGGGTCGGCGCCGGGCGCGACAAGTTCAATCACGGGTTCGAGCGCGGCATCGACAAATACCAGAATGGCGTGCGCAAGATCATCGACGCCAAGTGGATCGCGCTGCTCGCCTACCTCGGCGTCGTTGCGATACTGGTGATCCTGTTCGTGCGCATGCCCACCGGCTTCCTGCCGACCGAGGATCAGGGCGGTCTGCAGCTATCCTACCAGCTGCCGCCGGGTGCGACGCAGACGCGGACGCTCGCCGTGTCCAAGGCGCTCGAGACCTATCTGAGCACATACGAGAAGAAGAACATGGCCACGGTGCTGACCAACGCCGGCGGTGGCGGCGGCGGCGCGCCAAGCGGGCAGAACACCGGATCGGGCTTCATCCAGCTGGCCCCATGGGACCAGCGCTCGGGCAGTGCCAACAATGCCGACGGGATCGTCAAGCGCGCGACCGGCGCGTTCAAGGGCTTCCGCGATGCGCGGGTGTTCATGCTGGTGCCGCCGGCGGTGCGCGGTTTGGGCCAGGCCAACGGCTTTACGATGGAGCTGCAGAACACCGGCGGCCTGTCGATGCCGCAGTTCGAGGCGGCGCGCGACAAGCTGCTGTCTTCCGCGATGGAAGACCCGACGATGACCGCGGTGCGCCTCACCGAGCTTCCCGACGTGGCAACGCTGAAGGTGGACGTCGATCCGGTGAAGCTCGCCGCGCTCGGCCTGACCCAGGCCAACGTCAACGCGACGCTCTCCACCGCGTGGGGCGGCACGTATGTCAACGATTTCATCGATCGCGGCCGGGTAAAGCGGGTCTATGTCCAGGGTGATGCGCCGTACCGCGCGCTGCCCGAGAACCTTTACGACTGGTACGTGCGCGGATCGAACGGCCAGATGGCGCCGTTCGGATCGTTCGCGAAGATCAGCTGGGCGCAGGCGCCGACTTCGCTCGACCGGTTCAATGGAATCGCCTCGTTCGAGCTGCAGGGCTCGGCGACCCCGGGCCACAGCTCGGGCGACGCGATGGCCGCGATCAGCAAGCTCGCGGCTCAGATCCCGGGCACCAGCGTGTCATGGGCGGGGATCTCCTATCAGGAACGTCTTTCGGGCGGGCAAGCGCCGCTGCTGTACGGATTGTCGCTGGTGGTGGTGTTCCTGTGCCTCGCGGCGCTCTACGAGAGCTGGTCGATCCCGATCGCGGTGCTGCTGATCATTCCGCTGGGCCTCGTCGGCGCGATCCTGATGGTGACGCTGAGAGGTCTCATCAACGACGTCTATCTGCAGATCGGCCTGCTTACGACGATGGGTCTTGCATCCAAGAACGCGATCCTGATGATCGAGTTCGCCGAGCAGGAAGAGCGCAAGGGCGTCGGCGTCCTCGACGCCGCGCTCAACGCCGCCAAGATCCGGTTGCGACCGATCCTGATGACCAGCTTCGCGTTCATCTTCGGCGTGATGCCGCTGGCGATCGCAACCGGCGCGGGCGCGAACAGCCGGGTCGAGATAGGCACCGCGGTGGTCGGCGGCATGCTGACCGCGACGGTGCTGGCGGTGTTCTACATCCCGCTGTTCTTCGTGCTCATTCGCCTGGGCACGCGCGACGGGTTGAACGCGATCCGCCGCCGCATGGGCTGGGCGGAGAAAAAGCAGGCCGAGCCTGACGAGGGGCATCCCGCGTGACCGCCAGGGCACTTCGGGCGTCGATCGCCATGCTCGCGCTTGGCGGGTGCAGCCTCGCGCCGCATTACCAGCGCGCGGCGCCGCCGGTACCCACCTCGTGGCCAGTCGGTGATGCCTATCTCCGGCAAAGCGAGGCGACCCTGCCCGCGGTCAATTTCGCCGACATCTTCCGCGATCCCCGGTTGCAGACGCTGGTGACTCAGGCGCTGGCCAACAATCAGGATATCGCCCTCGCCGCCGCCAACCTCGCCGCTGCGCGCGCGCAAATTCGCGTCGTGCGTGCGAACCAGTTTCCCGAAGTCACCGCGGGAGCCACGGCCGACTATGAGCGCGCGAAGACCTCGACCGGCGGGATATATACGGGCCCGAGCTACGCACTGCAGGGCGGCATCTCGTCGTTCGAACTCGATCTGTTCGGCAAGTTCGCCAACGCCACCAAGGCGCAGCGCGAGCGTGCGCTGGGCACCGAGGCGGCGGCGCGCACCGTGCGGCTGGGCCTCGTCGCCGATCTTGCGACCGCCTGGGCGACCTATGCGGCCGACAAGGACCTGCTCGCGGTCGCACAGCAGACCGTGGCGAGCGCAAGCCGCAGCGTCACCCTCACCCGCGCGCGGCTCAAGGGCGGCATCGCCCCGCGCACCGATCTGAGCCAGGCCGAAGAAGTGCTCGAGACAGCGAACGGAGACGCCGCTCAGGAGACAGCCGCGCTCGCGCAGGACCGGAACCTGATCCGCCTGCTGGTCGGCGCCGATTTCGACACTGCCCTGCTGCCTGCAAGCTCGGATGAAGTCATGGCGGGCATAGCCAATCTTCAGGCAGGGCTCAGCTCGGAGGTCCTGCTGCGGCGCCCCGACGTGGTGGAGGCCGAATACGACCTCAAGGCCGCGTACCTCGACATCGGCGTCGCCAAGGCCGAGTTGTTCCCGTCGATCTCGCTGACCAGCATCGCGGGCTTTGCGAGCAGCGGTCTGTCATCGTTGTTCGACAAGGGTGCGTTCAGCTACACCGCTGGCGGCAGCGCCAATTATTCGATCTTCAACGCGGGCGGGAAGCTCGCGAACGTCGCGGTCACCAGGGCCCAGCGCGACGCCGCGCTCGCGACGTACAAGAAGGCGATCCAGACCGCGTTCCGCGAGGTTTCGGATGCGCTCGCCGACCAGGGAACCCTGGGCGAACGCCTGCGCAGTGCGCGCGCCTTTACCGCGGCGGCAGGCGATGTGGCCAAGCTGGAGGACGCGCGGTACCGCGAAGGGATCGACAGCTATCTGTCCAACCTTGACGCGCAGCGCAGTTACTACGCCGCGCAGAAGACCGAGATATCGACGCGCCTCACGGCGATCGAGAACCGCGTTACGCTCTACCGCGTGCTGGGCGGCGATCAGGCGGTGGCGACGAAGCCTTAACGGGATTGGCGCGGCAACACCGCCAACTTCTCCCTTCCCACCGGAAAGGGAGAAGCAAGGTTCCGATCAGAACTTGGCGCCCGCCTCGATGCCCCAGCTCGCCGGCTGGCTCCATGAAGCGCCGATGCCGAAGCCATTGTATTGGACCTGCGTGCGGTAGCGCTTGTCGGTCACGTTGGTGCCGTAGGCCGCCAGGAAGTACCTCTTCGTCGGATCATCCCACTGCGCGCGCAGATCTAGCGTCGCATAGCCGGGCTGCTTGAACTGCGTACCCGAGGGGCTGAAGAAGAAGTATGAGGTGTAATACCCGCTTGCCGACAGCGAGAACTCGCCCGACTTGGTCATGCCCGTGGTAAAGCGCGGCCCGAGCGTGAAAGTGAAGTCGGGCACGTGCTGCATGTGGACGTTGTGGAGGATCGTGGATTCGTTTGAGATGACCTGCAGAGCGAAACCGGGACCCACCTGACCGTTTGACTCATAGATGGGCGCGCCGCTGACTGCGGTCGTGCCGTCCGGTAGGGTAACCGTCTGACCGCCGAACGTTTTGTAGCGCCCATGGGTCCAAGAGCCGCCTGCATTCAGCGAAACATGATCGCCGAACTTATAATGCACTTCAGCATCGAGACCGTAAATCTGTGACTTGGCCGCGTTGATGATGAACGCGAGCGCGTTGCCCAGGAACTCCGAGACCTGAAGATTCTTGTAATTGTAATAGAATGCCGAGGTCTCGAAAGAGAGCCGGCGATCGTCATATTTGAAGCCGACTTCAAACGCATCGATATTCTCGGGCTTGACTGGGTTGCACTTGAGCGCCGGCGGATCCTGACATGAGCCGCCCACGTCGATGATCGCGGCCTTGTAACCCTTCGTGAACGACGCGTAGATGCTCGTTTCCTCGGTCGGCTTGTAGCGCAGCACGACGCGCGGCGTGAGGTGATTGCTGCTGATGTTCGGAACCGCGGTCCTCACGGTGCAGCCCGTGCCCGGATTGCAGAAATAGGCGTCGGTAACCTCGTCGTGCGAGTAACGCAGGCCGCCCGTCAGGAACAGCTTGTCAGTGATCTGGTAAGTCGCATCGGCAAAGCCCGCAAAGCTCTTGGTGGTTGAGCTCGATCCGCCCAGCCGAATACGACTGGTGGTGAGGAAGGTGCCACCAAATCCATTGGGGAGCGTGCTGCCCGGATCAATGTAAGTGACGTACGTGTCCTTGTTGCTGAAGTAAAAGAAGCCGGTGGTCCACTGCAAGGGCGTGCCGGGCTTCGAGGTCAGCAGGAACTCCTGGCTCCACGTCCGGTCGATGATCGGCAGGCCGAGCTGAAAGATCGGGAACGCGGTCTGGTCGAGATCTTCCGACTGGTCGGTGGTCTCGGCGCGGTACTGCGAATACGAGGTCAGGTTGGCGAAGCCGAGATCGGCCTTGATCGTGAACTGCGCGATGTCCGATTTGGTGCGGATGAAACGCTTCTGGTTGGCGGCAATCTCGTCCGGATTTGTGGTATATAGACCCGGGGCGGTCTTGGTCTGCACACCCCAAGGCTGTCCGGTGCCCGGATCGATCGTGCTATCGGTGTTCGAGTTGAGCATCATGCCGCTCGGATCATTCAGGTCCGAGTGCTGGTAGCGGGCAAGAACCGTGACATTGTCACCCAGTTGGCCCTTGATTCCCGCGCGCACTGTCCAGTTCTGGTAAGCGCCCACCTTGTCGTTACCATCGACGATGTTGGTGACGAAGCCGTCGCCCTTCTGGAACACGCCCTCGAGATCCACCGCGAGACCCTGCGTCAGCCCGAACGTGGCATAACCTTGGTACTTCTGCGCGTTGAAGCTGCCGTACGACGCCTTGAGATCGACCTCGGGCTCTTCGCTCGGCTCAGCCGTGGTGATCAGGATCGCGCCGCCGGTGGTGTTATGGCCGAACAACGTGCCCTGCGGGCCCTTGAGCACCTGGATGCTGTCGACCTTGGTCAGCTGAAAGTCGGCCGCGATCGGGTTCGGCGAATAGAACCCGTCGACATAGATACCGACGTTCGATCCGCCGCCCGAGGTGGTGATACCGGTGCCGATGCCGCGGATCGTCGGCTGGAAGAAGCTGGTCTGGTTGTCGAAGCGCAGCGACGGCGTGATCTTCTGGATATCGGCCAGGTTCTGCACGTTGGCGGTCTGCAATTGCTGCGGCCCCAGCGCGGTGATCGCGATCGGCACATCGACCTGGCGCTCGTTGCGACGCTGCGCCGTGACGACGATCTCGGTATCGACCGTTTGTGGAGCCGCGGCCTGTGGCGCGGTGTCCTGCGCGAACGCCGCTGCCGAAACGAGCGCCGAGCCTGCGAGCAATGCTGCAGACAAAGCGCGGATGCCCATCGATGTGCTGATCACTCTTCCCTCCCAGGATATTTTTGGCCGCGTCTCTTTTTTTGGAGACCGTACAGTCACAGGCCGATTAGATCCGGCTGAGACACCTGTCTAGCCGGTCGCAACATTTCGGCCACTTTGCGCTCATGACCGTTGCGAATAGATCACAGCGTCAGGGGCCGATATAATTGACCGGCCCTTCGTAGAGGTCGGGCGAGTCCGCTTTCCAGCGCACCGATCCGAATGGCCGCTCCAGCCGCCGGGTAAGCCGGCTTGGTCCCTTGATCCGGTTGAAGCTGTCAGCGGCATGCTGGACGTCGTAATCGATCTGGGTATAGCGGCTGCGCATGCGCAAGTAGTCGCCCCAAGTCGGGCAATGGTAGCGCTCGACCCATAGCGCCGGGTTGGCGATGTCGCGCGAGAGCGACCATTCGAACGCGCCGATCCGCTTGCGCACCGACTGCACCTTCATCATCGCGCCATAGAACTCGCGCGCATTGTCCGGATCGACGTCGTACTCGAGTTCCAGCACGATCGGTCCCGAACGGTGAGTCAGCGCCATCCCCACTCCCGACAGTTCGCTTCCGAAATCGATCGGATCGAGATCGCCCTTTTCTTCCTCGGGCAGCGGCAGGATGAAGCCGAGCGCGCCGCTCGCCAGCGCCGTCACACCCGATGCGATGAACGCGGTGCCGACGCTGGTCGACGCGGCGAAAGTGCCCCAGGCATAAGCGCCGACGCCCACGCCCGCGGTCAGGAACGAGGAATAGAGCGACAGCGCGCGCGCCGTGACCCAGCGCGGGGCACCCATCTGCACGCTGACGTTGATCAACGCGACGCTCAGGATGTTGCACGCGCCGATCACGAAGAACGCCGCGCAATCGATCGCCAGTGTCCGGCCGAAACCGACGACGAACAGCGCGATCCCGCTGCCGACCGCGAACAGCCGGATCGCGTTCTCCGCCCCGATCCGCGCGCGGATGCCGCTGGTGAACACCGCGCCGACCACCGCGCCGACGCCTTGCGCGCCGAGCAGGATACCATACGTCGCCGCATCGCCCTTGAGCAGGGTCTTGGCGACCAGCGGCGCCAGGCCCGCGCTGGTCGAAGTGGCGAGGCCGAACGCCAGCGCGCGGATCAGCGCGGTGCGGATAGGGGGCGAGTGAAACGCATAGCGCGCCCCACCAACGATCGCGCGGTCGATGCGTTCGGGCGGCAGGCGCGAGGGCGTGTGCCGGCGCTTCCACAGAAAGAACGAGAACAGCAGCGGCAGATAGAGCAGCGCGGTTGTCCCGAACACCGCCTTCGCCCCGTAAGCCAGCACGATGATCCCGCCGAGTGCCGGTCCGAAGCTGCGCGCGACGTTGTAGCTGATCGAGCCGAGCGCCACCGCGGCGGGCAGCTTTTCGCGGCTGACCTGTTCGGGGATCGAGGCCTGCCAGCTTGGCGAGTAGAACGCGACGCCGCCGCCGATCAGCGCGCAGAACAGCAGGATGACCCACGGCGTGGTCAGGCCCAGGAACGCGATCGTCGCCAGCACCGCCGCGCTCACGCTCGCGAATGCCAGCCCCGACATCGCGATCCTGCGCCGGTCGAACATGTCCGCGACCGCGCCCGCTGGCAGCGTTACGAACATCAGCGGCACCATCAGTGCGGTCTGCACCAGCGCGACCATGCTCGGCGATGTCGTCAGCCGGGTCATTTCCCACGCCGCGCCCACGCCGAGGAACAGCTGGCCGAAGTTGGAAAACAGGCTCGCGATCCAGATTCGCCGGAATGTCGGCTCGCTCAGCGGCGCGAATGCGCCGGAGTTTCCCGCGCTGGCGGTTGCGGCAGTCGCCGACATTGGTAGTCCCCTCTTCTGTCCCGCGATTGTGGCCACGGGGCCCCGCGCGTCAAGCCGCATCGCCTCCGCGAGGGTATCGAGCGCCCAGGCTGGGCAGACCGCCGCGTGCATCGCCCGCGCGATGCGGCGCGGCGCCGGTGCCGATTGCAATTCCCCTGCGGGCACCGCATGTGACTGGTCTAAACAAGACACTTGAGGAGAGCCATCGTGGCCGAAGCCTATATCATCGACGCTGTTCGCACCCCCCGCGGGATCGGCAAGATGGGCAAGGGCGCGCTCTCGACGATGCACCCCGAGCACCTGATCTCGACCGTCATGACCGCTCTGAAAGAGCGCAATGATTTCGATACCAAGGACGTCGACGACATCATCTGGGGCACCTCGGCGACGCTGGGCCTGCAAGGCGGCGCGACCGGGCGGATGGGCGCTCTCGATGCGGGCTACGACGTGCGTGCGAGCGGCGTGAACCTCAACCGTTACTGCGGCAGCGGCCTGACCGCGACGAGCCTGGGCGCCGCGCAGATCATGGCGGGCATGGAAGACCTGGTCATCACCGGCGGGTCCGAGCAGTTGTCCTACGTCAACTATTACAGCGGAAAGATGCGTGAAGCCGGGATCAGCGGCGGCGGCATGGGCGCG
>CAJCHR010000270.1 GCA_903970225.1 Actinobacteria bacterium 21-64-8
GCTGGCGTGCTGCTCCTGACCGCGCACCCGACAGTCCTCGCCGCGATCGGGCCGGAGCGGCGTGAAGCCCTCACCCGCCGCAGTGGCCGCACGTTGCGCTGGCAGGCCGACCCTTCGCTTGCACTCGGCGGCGGCCATGCCCAAATCGTCGGCGCATGACGACCACCAGAAAATGCCCGATCTGCCGCAAGCCGCGCGTTGCCGAACACACGCCGTTCTGCTCGACGCGCTGCCGCGACCGTGACTTGATGCAATGGCTCGAGGACGGCTATGCCCTTCCCGGGCCAGCCGCTCCCACCGACGAGTTCGAACAGGACTGACCTGTCGATTCCGGGGTTGCCAAGCCCATCCCGCTTCGCCATAGGCCCGCATCTCGATCGCTGGCCCGTCTTCGATGGCGGCCACAGCAGCGATGCCCGGGTAGCTCAGCTGGTAGAGCACGTGACTGAAAATCACGGTGTCGGCGGTTCGACTCCGTCCCCGGGCACCATGCCTCTCGCGGTAGATTCCGCGGTCTCATATCAAATCATCGTTCACCGCTCAGGTCACAGGACCTTTTGTCGTCCTGGGCGTTTGGCTAGAGCTATCCGGCCGCGCCCCACCGCGCCGCCATTTACGCCCCAACGGAGATCCTCCCATGAGCGCCACCTACACCACCTTGCCCGGCATGTTCGATTGGCAGAGGGACCACCTGCAACGCTATCTCCAGTCGGGTGGAGCGGAGGGTCATCTCTACGATTTCGGCCCGATCAATGACGAGGGCTACCAGCCGATCTGCCTGATCAAGCATATCGGCCGCAAGACGGGGCGGACGCTGATCGCCCCCCTCATCTACGGCATGGTCGAGGGCGAGTTCATCATCGTCGCCTCGAAGGGCGGCTCGCCAACGCATCCGGCCTGGTATCTGAACATCGAAGCGGTGGAAGAAATCGACGTTCAGGTCGCCACGCAAGCCTTCCGCGCAACTTGGCGCGAGCCCTCCGACGCGGAGCGGCAACGGATCTGGGACCAGATGGTCGCGATCTATCCGCCTTACGCCGAATACCAGGAGAGCACCGACCGGCTGATCCCGCTCGTCCTGATGAAGCCCGTCGCCGCGATTCCCGTGTTTACCGAGGCCGAACTCGATCGCTGACGGGCGCTGCAAACGAAGGATGATCTCTTGAGTGAAACACCGCCCGGCGAGACGCCGAAGTCCCGCACCGCCGAAAGGAAGGCCGAGGCGCGCGCAGTCGAAGCCGCCGCGATCCGGCGGCGATGGATCACCTTGGGCGAAGTCTTGACCGTGATCGCGGTGGTCATCTCCGGGCTGACGCTGTGGAACAGCTGGAGCGAACGCAGCGATAGCGAGGCGACCAGGCAGGCCGAAACGCGGCAATCCTCGACCCGCGCCGCCATCCTGACGCTGACCGCGAGCGCATCAGGCAATCACGAGCTTCTGCTGAAGCCCGGCTCCGCCGAGCAATCGGTGCAAAGCCAGACGGTCTCGTTCCCGACCGCGCTCCACCTTGCCCCCGCAGAGACCACGGGTGAGCCGCGGATCGATGCCGCGTGGTTCGAAAGCGCACTGAAGAAAGCGCGCGAAAAGGCCGGCCTTCCCGACGACAGCCGCGGCGATGAACGCCTGCCGGTCGTGATCGTCACGCATTTTCTGGTCGATGGCGACCCGCGTGAGGACGTGGCGGTCTACGACATAGGCTACACGATCACCGGCCACTTCTTGAGCGGCCACAGCGTGACACTGCGCGGATTGTCGCTGGTTTCGCGGACAAAGAGCACCAAGGCCCAGGCGGTCACAGACGCGCGCTGGGCCAGGCTGTTTCCTCAGAAGTAACCCGAAGACCGTCGGACGGTCAGTCCGGCTTCTTCGCCACTGCCACCATCGCGGGCCGCAACAGGCGGTCCTTGATCATGTAGCCGACCTGCATCTCGTTCATGACGGTGCCGGGCGCGTGATCGTCCGATGGCAGTTCGATCATCGCCTGATGCTGGTTGGGGTCCAGAGGCAGGCCGACTGCGGCGATGCGGGTGATACCGTGCGTCGCGAAAACCTTGTCGAGCTCGCGCCCGGTGGCTTCCAGGCCCGCGACGAGGCTCTTGAGCTTATCGTCCTCGCGCAGTTCGGCGGGGATCGCGCTCAGTGCGCGCGTCAGGTTGTCCGATACCGACAGGATATCGCGTGCGAAGCTCGTTACCGCATAGGCGCGCGCGTCGGCCATCTCCTTTTCGAGACGGCGGCGCACGTTCTGCGCTTCGGCCTTGGCGTAAAGCACGTCCTGCTTCGCGGCTTCGAGATCGTCCGACAGCTTGGCGATCTGGTTGTCGACGTTGCCGCGCACTTCATCAGTGTTCACTTCGCCAGTCTTCAGGTCTTCGGCGGCCGCCGGGGCCTCCGGCTGCTTGATGTCTTCGCTCATAATTCCTGCTATTTTCCAGCTAACCGATCAGCTTGCCCAAGGACTGGGCGGTGAAGTCCACCATGGGGACAACGCGCGCGTAATTCAACCGAGTCGGCCCGATCACGCCGACCACGCCGACCACTTTGCCCTCTCGGTCACGGTAGGGCGAGGCGATCACCGACGAGCCCGAAAGCGCGAACAGGCGGTTCTCCGCGCCGATGAAAATCCGCGTCGCCTGCGCCTCGCGCGCCAGATCGAGCAGTTCGGCGACCGACTGCTTGTCCTCCAGATCGTCGAGCAACTGGCGCACGCGTTCCAGGTCCATCAGCGCCGCTTCGTCGAGCAGGTTCGCCTGGCCGCGCACGATCAACACCGGGCGACGCGCTGCGTCCTCGCTCCACACAGCAAGCCCGCGCTCGACCAGATCGCGGCTGTTGGCGTCGAGCGCGGTGCGGCCCGAGGCGATCTCGGCGCGCACCACCCGCGCGGCTTCGGCGAGCGTGCGCCCGGCCAGGCGCTGCGTCATGTAGTTCGCCGCCTGTTCGAGCATCGCGGGCAGCGTGCCCGGCGGAAGGTCGAGGATGCGGTTCTCCACCGCGCCGTCCTCGCCCACCAGAACCGCCAGCGCGCGGCCGGGCGCCAGTTGCACCAGCCCGATCTGGGCAAGCCGCGGCTCGCGGCGCGGCACCATGACGATGCCCGCGCAGGCCGAGAGATCGGACAGCACCGCGCTCGTCGCCGCCAGCGCCGCCTCGATCGGGCCGGGCGCGGCGAGCCCCCGCTCGATCGCGGCGCGTTCCTCCAGTGTCGGCTCGGCGGTTTGCATCATGCCGTCCACGAACAGTCGCAAGCCCACCTCGGTCGGCATCCGCCCTGCGCTGGTATGCGGCGCGGCCAGCAAACCCAGCGATTCGAGATCGGCCAGGACCGAGCGGATCGACGCCGGCGAAAGGTTGAGACCAACCGCGCCCGCCAGCGTCTTCGATCCCACCGGCTGCCCCGAGTGCAGATATCCCTCGACCACCCGCCGGAAGATCTCGCGCGCGCGGTCGTTGAGTTCGGTGATCGGGAGCGTGGCCATCCGAACCGTATGTAGGGCCAATGCAAATCGCCTCAAGGCACTTGCCGCCTGTTGTCCGTTGCGCCAGAGGCTGCGCCTTCCTCGCGCGCCTGCGCGACCCAAGATTGGAACCCTCATGCGACCTTCCGGCCGCGCGCCTGACGAAATGCGCGCCATCACCATCGAGCCGCACTACACCAAGCATGCCGAAGGGTCGGTACTGATCAGCTTCGGCGACACCAAGGTGATCTGCACCGCGAGCATCGAGGAAAAGGTCCCGCCGTTCCTGCGCGGCAAGGGCGAAGGCTGGGTCACCGCCGAGTATTCGATGCTCCCGCGCGCCACGCATACGCGCGGCAGCCGCGAGGCGGCCAAGGGCAAGCAGTCGGGTCGCACGCAGGAAATCCAGCGGCTGATCGGGCGCAGTCTGCGTGCGGTGATCAACATGAAGAAGCTGGGCGAGCGCCAGATCGTCGTCGATTGCGACGTGATCCAGGCCGATGGCGGCACCCGCACCGCCTCTATCTCGGGCGGCTGGGTCGCTCTGCGCATCGCGATCGACGGCCTGCTCGCCTCGGGCGCGCTCAAGGAAGACCCGATCGAGGCGCGAGTCGCGGCGGTCTCCTGCGGCATCCATAACGGCACGCCGGTGCTCGATCTCGATTACATCGAGGACAGCAGCGCCGACGCCGACGCCAACTTCGTGCTGATCGAAGGCGGCAAGATCGCCGAAGTCCAGGCCACTGCCGAAGGCGCGACCTATGACGAGGAAGCGCTGCTGCGCCTGCTGCGCCTCGCCCGTATCGGCTGCGACAAGATCTACGCGGCGCAAGCGGCGGCGACGGCGAAGTGAGCGCAAAGTGACCCGGCGGCTTGGCGATGGCACGCTCGTCATCGCCACGCACAACGCCGGCAAGCTCAAGGAAATCGCCGCGCTGCTCGCGCCTTACGGGCCGCAATGCGTTTCGGCGGGAGCGCTCGGACTGCCCGAGCCGGCGGAGACGGGCACCACGTTCGTCGAGAACGCGCTGATCAAGGCGCGTGCGGCGGCGGAAGCCTCGCAATTGCCCTCGCTTGCCGACGATAGCGGGCTGTCGGTCGCGGCGCTCGGCGGACGACCGGGGGTCTACACCGCCGACTGGGCCGAGCGGCAGTGGTTCGAGGGCGAGCCCGGCCGCGACTGGTACATGGCGATGGGCAAAGTCGAAGGCTTGCTACAGGCGCATGGCCCCGATGCGGATCGCGCCTGCTGGTTCAGCTGCGTCCTTGCGATCGCCTGGCCGGACGGCGAGAGCGCCGTGTACGAAGGCCGGGTCGAGGGCACCTATGCGTGGCCTCCGCGCGGAACGATGGGCTTCGGCTACGATCCGGTGTTCGTGCCCGCCGGCCGCGACGTCACGTTCGCCGAGCTACCGTCCGAGGAAAAGCAGTCCATGAGCCACCGCGCCGATGCTTTCCGCAAGCTCGTGGCCGAGCAGTTCGGCGCCTGACTCAGACCGCACCGTGGCGGTACAGCCACCACGAGATCCCCGCTCCCACCGCCGCCGCGAGCACGAAGCGCCAGACCGGCGCGCGCACCAGTTCGTCCTCGCGATCGGTGTAGGCCGAATCCGATCCGGTGATCATCGGCGTCACCAGATCGCGCCTGCGCACCACCAGATAGAACAGCACCGCCACCACGTGGAAGCCGGCCAGCCATAGCAACAGGTTGAAGCTCACGCCGTGAATCTTCGCGGCGACGCGGCTCGTATCGAACTCGATCAGTGAGGCCAGAGGTCCGGATTCCAGCCCGTCTGTATCGCTCGCAAACAGCCCCGTACCGGTTTGCACCAGGAGCAGCCCGAGCAACGCAATCACGCTGAGCGCACCGAGCGGATTGTGCCCCGGCCGATGCGGTGCCTTGCCGCGCAGATAGCCAAGCACAGCGCCGGGTCCACGCACGAAATGCGCGAACCGTGCGGTGCTGCCGCCGATGAAGCCCCAGATCAGACGGAACGCCAGCAGGCCCACCAATGTGATGCCCGAGATCAGGTGCAAGTCCATGTGGTGATACTTGGCCGCCCCCCAGGAAAACAGGAACAAGACGACCACCAGCCAGTGGAACAGCCGCGTCGGGATGTCCCAGACCGGAACCCTGCGCTCAGCCGTCATCAGGCGGGGACGCCGGCGCAGCGGGCAGCCCGGAGCAGAGCCCGAGCAATCGTGTCCGGGCTTCGCAATCGCAGCTTCACTGCAGTTCCCTCCATTCTTTCCTTGTATGACATACCCGGTGGGAGGCGCGTGATCCCGTGAGCGTAACATCTTGGCAGGTTATGGCGTCGTCTTTCGGATTGGTGCGCTTCGGCTGCGGTGCGACCACATCCTTGTTTTTCAAAGCCGCGAGCGCGGCGGCGTACTGCGCTTGCTCCGCTCTGTAAGCGGCGGCCTGCCGCTCCGCTTCCACGCTCTGTTCCCGATATCTTGCCTGCTCCGCCCGGAATTGTGCGAGTTGCTCGCGGTACGCTGCGGCAGAGGCGTTCCTGGCCGCAGCCTCTGCCTCCATCCTGGCCATCACGGCGCGATTGGCCTCGAGTGTGGCCGGCCCAGCCGGCATTTCCGATGGCGCCGCAGCAGCGTCGACAGACGGCACATTGCCGGGTTCGAGCGCCGCGGATGGCCGTGAGATCAACATCAGGATGACAAGCCCGGCTGTGGCCGCTGAAACACGACAACGCAGAAAACGGTCGCCAACCGACCGAGCCGAACGGCATCGCTGGTTGGCCTCTATCGAATTCATCGTCCCGCAGGCATCATAGAGAGGCAAAGCAGTATCATTCACGCCACCAACCGCAAATGCTCGGCGCGGCGTGCGGTCAGCGAGACGTTGTCGACACCTTCGAGTTCCGTGAGCCGTTCGGCAAGTTCACCGTCGAGCAGGAAATCGCGCCCGAGCCGCAGTGTCTGCGTGCCGCCGTCCGCCAGCCGCAGCTTCGCCAGCACTTCGCCTTTGGCATCGTCGCGATGTTCAAGCAGCAGTGCGAGCTCGCCGAGTGCCTCGGCGCGCTCGACCTCCAGCGTCAGCACCATGCGCGCAGCAGCGCGCAGTTCGTCGAGGGGGCGCGCGCTGCGCACGGTGATGCGCGGCGGCTCGTCGGCGCTTGGCGCGTCGAGCTCGACGTTGAGCAAAACGCAGGCGCCCTCGGCGGCCCATCTGAGAAACGGATCGACCAGCGTGTCCTCGAAGCACGTTGCGGTGAACTGGCCCGACTGGTCGGAGAAATCGATGATCGCGAAATCGCGGCCCTTACGGCTTTTGCGCTTTTGCACGTTCTCGACCAGCGCGGCCATCACACCGCCCTGCCGGCCACCTGCCGCCGATACGCCCCCGGTCATCAGGCTGGCATGGCTGCGCGCGCCGTTGGCCGAGGCGATCTGGCGCCACGCGCTGACCGGGTGCTCGGAGAAATAGAAGCCGAAGTTCTCGCGTTCGCGCGCCATCTGCTCGGCGCGAGTCCACGCGTCCACCGTCGATAGCCGCAACGAAGGCTCGGCGTGGTCGTCCCCGCCAAAAAGCGCAGCCTGGCCGCTCGTGCGGGTACGCTCGGCCTCGTCGGCGACCGCCATCAGCATTTCTGCGCTCGCGAACACTTTGGCCCGGTCCGTTTCCAGCCGGTCGAAGGCTCCCGCCGCCGCCAGCGCTTCCAGCCCGCGCCGGTTCATCGCGCCCGCGGGCAAGCGGCGGAACAAATCCTCGAGGCTCGCGAACGGCCCACGCGCCAGACGCTCCGCCGCGATCGCGTCCATCGCCTTCTCGCCGACGTTACGGATACCCGCCAGGGCATAGCGTACAGCATGGCCGTCTGCGGTTTCCTCCACCGCGAACTCGGCCTCGGACGCGTTGATGCACGGCCCCGCGATCGTCACCCCGCTGCGGCGCATGTCATCGACATAGACCGCGAGCTTTTCCGACTGATGCATGTCGAAGCACATCGACGCGGCGAAGAATTCGTGCGGGTAATGCGCCTTGAGCCAGGCGGTGTGATACGTCAGCAGCGCGTAGGCGGCAGCGTGCGACTTGTTGAAACCGTAGCCAGCGAACTTGTCGATGAGGTCGAACAGCTCGTTCGCCTTCTTCGGCTCGATGCCCGACGCGGTCTTGCATCCATCGACAAACCGCGCGCGCTGCGCGTCCATTTCGGCCTGGATCTTCTTGCCCATCGCGCGGCGCAGCAGGTCGGCGTCGCCCAGCGAATAGCCGGCGAGCACTTGCGCTGCCTGCATCACCTGCTCCTGATAGACGATGATGCCATAGGTTGGTGACAGGATCGTTTCGAGCTTGGGGTGCGGGAATTCGACCGCTTCGAGACCGTTCTTGCGGCGCCCGAACAGCGGGATGTTATCCATGGGACCCGGCCGATAGAGCGCGCCGAGCGCGATGATGTCCTCGAACACGGTCGGCTTCACCGCCGCGAGCGTGCGGCGCATGCCTTCCGATTCCACCTGGAACACGCCGATCGTATCGCCGCGCTGGAGCAGCGCATACGTCGTTTCATCGTCCCACGGCAGCGACGCAAGATCGATGTGGATGTCGCGCAGCGCGAGCATGTCGACCGCCTTGCGCAGCACCGACAGCGTCTTGAGCCCGAGGAAGTCGAACTTCACCAGCCCCGCGTCCTCGACATATTTCATGTCGAACTGGGTGACCGGCATGTCCGAGCGCGGATCGCGGTACAGCGGCACCAGCTGCGCCAGCGGCCGGTCGCCGATCACCACGCCCGCCGCGTGAGTCGAGGAATTGCGCGGCAGGCCTTCGAGCTGGCGTGCGAGATCGACCAGCCGCTTGACCTCGGGGTTGATCGTATACTCGCGCTTGAACTCGCTGACGCCGTTGAGAGCGCGGTCCAGCGTCCACGGATCGGTCGGATGGTTGGGGACCATCTTGCACAGCCGATCGACCTGCCCGTAGCTCATCTGCAGGATGCGTCCCGTATCGCGCAGCACCGCGCGGGCCTTCATCTTGCCGAACGTGATGATCTGCGCGACGTGATCCTCGCCATATTTGGCCTGGACGTAGCGGATCACCTCGCCGCGCCGCGTTTCGCAGAAATCGATGTCGAAATCCGGCATCGACACGCGCTCGGGATTGAGAAAGCGCTCGAACAGCAGGCCGAGCCGCAGCGGATCGAGATCGGTGATCGTCAGCGACCATGCGACCACCGAACCCGCGCCCGAACCGCGCCCCGGTCCGACCGGAATCCCGTTGTCCTTGGCCCACTTGATGAAGTCGGCGACGATCAGGAAGTAGCCGGGGAAACCCATGTTCGCGATGACGTTGATCTCGAACTCGAGCCGGTCCGAGTAGATCTCGATTTCATCCCCGACCCCGCTCAGCCTGAGCTTGTCGAAGGCCACGCGCCGATCCTCGCCCGTCATCCCGAGGGCTTCGACAAGCTCAGCCTGAGCGGCATTCGGGTAATAGGCGGAGAGCCGCTTGGCGAGGCCCGCGCGCGCATCCTGCGCCATCATCCGCACCTCGCCCTCGATGTCGCCGGCAAGGCTGGGCAGGATCGGCTTGCGCTTGGGCGGCGCGTAGGCGCAGCGCTGCGCGACAACGAGCGTGTTGGCGAGCGCTTCGGGCAAATCTTCGAACAGCGCGGCCATCGCACGAGGCGTCTTGACGTAAGCCTCGCTGTGCGAGCGGGCGCGCTCGGGAGCATCGATGTGAGTCGAGCCCGCGATGCACAGCATCGCATCGTGCGCCGCATGGAACGAAGCTTCGGCGAAGTTAGCAGGGTTGCTGGCAACGAGCGGGAGATCGCGCGCATACGCGAGCGCGATCAGCGCGTCCTCGCTGGCGTCCTCGATCGGCAGGCCGCTGCGCGCGATCTCGATGTAGAGCCGGCCTGGGAAAAGCACCTCCAAGCGATTGGCATAGGCCTCGGCGGCCTGGTTCTGACCTTCCGCATACAGCCGGGCCAGTGCGCCTTCCGCCGCCCCGGTCAGCGCAATCAGCCCGTCGGTGTGGCCCTCGAGATCACCGAACGACACATGTGGCTCGCACTCCAGCGGCCGGCCCAGATGCGCATGGCTGACCAAATGGCACAGGTTCAGCCAACCGGCCTCGTCCTGCGCATAAACCGCGAGCCAGTCGATTACGCGCGCCCGGTTGTCGGCCACCGTATCGTCGCGTGCGACCGCGAGCAGCACGCCAACAATCGGCTGGATTCCACTCTTGCGTGCGGCCGCCGCGAACGCGGCCGATCCGTACAGCCCGTTGCGATCGCAGATCGCGATGGCAGGAACCTGATGTTTTTTGGCGAGCTCCGCGATCGCCTTGGGCTCGATCGCTCCGTCAAGCATCGTGTAGCATGACAACACGCGCAAAGGGACGAAGGGAGCGAAATGCATCGCGGCAGGATATGAGGCCAAGGGTGGGATGATCAAGCGCAGCGAACGGTGCGTGGAAGAAAGTGCGGGGGACAATGCCCCCGCCCATCCATCCTCCGCACGCTGGCAGAACTGCCTAGATGTGGATGACCCGCCCGAACGCGGCGAGCGTCGATTCGTGCATCGTCTCCGAGATCGTCGGGTGCGGGAAGATCGCGTTGATCAACTCTTCCTCGGTGGTCTCCAGTGTCTTGCCGATGACGAAGCCCTGGATCAGTTCGGTGACTTCCGCGCCGATCATGTGCGCGCCCAGAAGCTCGCCGGTCTTGGCGTCGAACACGGTCTTCACGAAGCCTTCGGGCTCGCCGAGCGCGATCGCCTTGCCGTTGCCGATGAACGGGAAGTTCCCGACCTTGATCTCGTAGCCCGCCTCTTTGGCTTTGGCCTCGGTGAGGCCGACGCTGGCGATCTGCGGGTGGCAATAGGTGCAGCCCGGGATGTTGCGGCGATCGAGCGGATGCGGATGGACTTCGGTGTTGCCGAGATCCTGCGCGATCGCTTCGGCGACGGTGATCCCCTCGTGGCTTGCCTTGTGCGCCAGCCACGGTCCGGCGACGCAATCGCCGATCGCCCACACGCCCTTGACATTGGTCCGGCCCAGATCGTCGATCTTGACGTGGAAGCGCTCATCGGGCTCGACGCCGATGTCTTCGAGGCCGATGTTCTCGATGTTCGGCACGATGCCGACCGCGGCGATCACGTGGCTGAACGTGGCCTCCACGATCGTGCCGTCCTTGCCCTTGATCTTGACCGCGACGCCCGCGTCATCGGCCTTGATATCCTCGAGCTTGGTCGAGGTCTGGATCTTGATGCCCTGCTTCTTGAGCGCCTTTTCGAGGAACGCGGACACCTCCGCATCCTCGACCGGCACCACGCGGTCCATCATCTCGATGACCGTAACTTCGGCGCCCATGTCGTTGTAGAAGCTCGCGAATTCGATCACGATCGCGCCGGAGCCGATCACCAGCAGCTTGGTCGGCATCTCGGGCGGGGTCATCGCGTGACGGTACGTCCAGATGCGCTTGCCGTCGGCCTTGCCGGTCTTCTTGGGCAGTTCCCGCGCGCGCGCGCCGGTCGCGATGATGACGTGCTTGCCCTCGATCGTCGTCGACGAACCGTCCTCGGCGGTGACGCTGAGCTTGCCCGGCGCGGTGAATTTGCCGGTGCCCATGTGCACCGTGACCTTGTTCTTCTTGAGCAGGTAGGTGACTCCCTGGTTCAGCTGCGAGGCGACCCCGCGCGAACGCTTCACCACCGCCGGCAGATCGGCCTTCACGTTGTCCGCCGAAAGCCCGAAGTCCGCCGCGTGCTTGAAGTTGTGGAGCACCTCGGCCGAGCGCAGCAGCGCCTTGGTCGGGATACAGCCCCAGTTGAGGCAGATGCCGCCGAGCAGCTCGCGCTCGACCACCGCAACCTTCAGCCCAAGCTGCGCCGCACGGATCGCCGCGACATAGCCGCCGGGGCCCGAACCGAGCACGATCACATCATAAATATCAGCCACGGAATTCAGGTCTCCTGATGGACAGCGCGCGGCCGTCCCGTATCGTCGATTGCAACAAAGGTGAAGGTCGCGTCAGTCACTTTCTCGCGCTCTTCCTGCGTGCGCTCACGCCGCCACGCGTCGATGAAGATCGTCATCGAACTGCGTCCGACACGAACCAGCTCAGCATATATGGAGACCTCGTCGCCCACTTTCACCGGCTTGTGGAAGTGCATTCCGTCGAGCGCGATCGTCACCGCGCGGCCCTTGGAGTAGCGCGCCGCGAACAGGCCGGCGCCGGAGTCCATGAGGCCGAGCAGCCAGCCTCCGAAGATGTCGCCATAGGCGTTCGCATCGGCCGGCATCGCGGTCACGCGGATGACGGGATCGCGGGGAACGTCAGCCACTTAGGCAACCATCCCAAGCGGGCTCTCCACGTACTGCTTGAACGCCGCCATCAGCCGCGCGCCGTCCGCGCCGTCCACCGCGCGGTGATCGAAGCTGCCGGTCGCGGTCATCACGTTGGCGACGCCGAGCGAGCCGTCAGGCATCACCCAGGGGCGCTTCTCGCCCGCGCCGATCGCCAGGATCGTCGATTGCGGCGGGTTGATCACCGCGGTGAAGTGCTTGATCCCCATCATGCCCATGTTGGAGAGGCTGGCGGTGCCGCCGGTGTATTCGCTGGGCATCAGCTTGCCCTCCTTGGCGCGCGCGCCAAGGTCCTTCATCACCTCTGCGATCGACGACAGCGAGCGGCCGTTCGCGTCCTGCACGATCGGCGTGATCAGCCCGCCGGGGATGCTGACCGCCACCGAGATATCGGCGCGCGAATACGTGATCAGTTCGTTGCCCGCGAACGTCACGTTGCACGCGGGCACATCGACCAGCGCCTTGCCCAGCGCCTTGATCAGCAAGTCGTTGACCGAGAGCTTGACGCCGGTCTTCTGCAGCGCGGCGTTGATCTCGGTGCGCATCGCCAGCAGCTTGTCGAGCCGGATATCGACCGTCAGGTAGATGTGCGGCGCCTGCTGCATCGATTCCGACAGCCGCCGCGCGATCGTCTTGCGCATGCCCGAAAGCTTGGTGACGGTGTGCGGAATACGGTCGTCGAGCAGCTTGCGCGTTTCGTCGGCCATCGAGACGGCGGCGGGCTTTTCCGCCGAAGCAGGAGCGGCGGCGGCAGGCGCTTCGACGGGCTTGACCGCGGGTGGCGGCGCGGCAGCGGCGGGCTTGGCGGTGCCCGCCTCGGCACCC
>CAJCHR010000271.1 GCA_903970225.1 Actinobacteria bacterium 21-64-8
GATGGGCCGCTAGATGCTCTGCCGTCCGGCTCTTGCGGCGACCGCCTGATGTACGACTTCGCGCCCGAAGACTTCGCGAGCTCTGCCGAACGCTACGATGCGCTGCGCGAGGCCGCCGGGGCGCTCGTCGCTGGCGAGCCCGACGCTGTTGCCAACATGGCGAACGTCGCCGCGCTGATCTGGCAGTTCGTGCCCGACCTCAACTGGGCCGGGTTCTACCGCATGCTGGGCGGCGAGCTGGTGCTCGGACCGTTCATCGGCAAGCCTGCGTGCATCCGCATTACGCTGGGCCAGGGCGTGTGCGGCGCGGCCGCGGCCAGCGGCACGACCCAGCTGGTGCCCGACGTCCACGTGTTCCCGGGCCACATCGCCTGCGATGCCGCGAGCCGCTCCGAACTCGTGGTGCCGGTCATCGCGGCGGACGGCAGCGTGCTCGCGGTAATCGATCTAGACAGCCCGACCCCGGCGCGCTTCGGACCGGCAGACGCGGCGGGGATCGAGGCGCTCGCCGACGTGCTGACTAAGGCCTTGTCCGGCTAAATCGCGCCGCCGCTGAGTCGTTGGCAGACGAGGTCGAGCTGGTCGAGCGTGCGATAGCGAATCGTTACGCTGCCCGCGGCTGGATCGGAATCGACCGCGATCGTGACGGGCAGGCCGAGCAGTTCCTTGAGGTGTCCTTGCACCGCCGCGATATCGGCATTGTCCTCGGCCGAGCGCCCGGCGCGGGCCCGGCGCGGCGGCGGCGCTTCACCGCGTGTCCGCTTGCGCACCAGGGCCTCGACGTCACGGACCGACAGTGACTTCGCCACCGCCGCCTCGGCGATGGCTTCGGCATCCTCTACGCCGATCAGCGCGCGCGCGTGGCCCATCGACAGGCTGCCCTCCTCGACCAGCGCGATTACCGCTTCGGGCAGTGCGAGCAGGCGCTGGAGATTGGCCACGTGGCTGCGGCTTTTGTCGACAAACTTCGCGATCTCGACTTGCGTCAGACCTTCCTCACCCGCGAGGCGCTGGTAAGCACGGGCTTCCTCGATCGGGTTCAGGTCTTCTCGCTGCAAGTTCTCGATCAGCGCCAGCGCCTTGACGTCGCGCTCCGACAGATCGCGGATTAGCGCAGGGATTTCATGGAGTTGTGCCTTCTGCGCGGCGCGCCAACGGCGCTCCCCCGCAACCAGCTGATAGCGCCCCGAAGGCAGGCGCCGGACGATGATCGGCTGGATCACACCTCGCGCCGCGATTGAGGCAGCCAGTTCGTCGAGCGCACCCTCGTCAAACCTGCGCCGTGGCTGCTCGGGGTGCGGTTCGATCTCCGCGATCGGCAGCGAGGCCAATCCCGATCTGTTCGGCGCCCCGACAGTGCCCGCCTCCAGCGGCTCCTCACGGCGGGTATCACCGAGCAGTGCGCCCAGGCCGCGACCCAATGCCGGGGGCTTGCGCTTGGCGCCGGCGGCAGGTGCGATGCGGACGATCGAATCTTCGCTCACGCGGCAATCTTCCTTTTCGGCAGGCGCGTCATCATCTCGCGCGTGAGGGCGACGTATGCGCGGCTTCCGGCGCAGCCCTGATCATAGACCAGCGCGGGCAGTCCATGGCTTGGTGCTTCGGACAAGCGGACGTTCCGCGGGATCGAGACGTCGAACACCAGCTTGCCCAAGCTCGCGCGCACATCATCGCCGACCATGTCGCTGAGCCGGTTGCGCTTGTCGGCCATGGTCAGCACGATGCCGAGGATGCCAAGATCGGGATTGAAGCGCTTCTGCACTTGGTCGACGGTTTGCAGGAGCTGGCTCAGTCCCTCGAGCGCGAAGAATTCGCATTGCAGTGGCACGAGCAACGTGTCGGCGGCGGTCAGCGCATTCAGCGTCAGCAGGCCGAGTGACGGCGGGCAATCGATGAAGCAGATGTCGTAAGCCCGCTCGCGCGCGATCGCGTCGCGCAGTCGCCGTACCCTGCCCTCGACGCCAACAAGTTCGACCTCAGCACCCGAAAGATCCACCGTCGAAGGCACCAGGTCGAGTCCCGGGATCGAAGTGGGCTGCGCGCATTCGCTGAGTGAGACTTCGTCGACCAGCACCTCGTAGGATGAGCGCAGCCGGTCGGGGGTGTGGACGCCAAGTCCAGTCGAGGCGTTCCCCTGCGGATCGAGATCGATCAGCAGCGTGCGCCACCCAGCAGCGGCGAACGCGGTCACGACATTGATCGCGGTGGTGGTCTTGCCCACTCCGCCTTTCTGGTTGGCGATGGCGACGCAAATCACGCGCGCTTCTCCTTCCGGCTTTTGCCTGCCCCCGGTGCGGCTCCGAGCAAATGGCCGGTGATGATTCCGGCCTGCGAATCCGTCAGTGATGGTTCCACGTGGAACGCGTGACGCCAAGCACCAATCGCACCCAATTCATCGGCCGCCGAACGCCCCTTGGGCAACAGCCAGATCGTGGCGTCTGTGGAGAACCTTGCGGACAAGCTGAGCAAACGTTCAAGCGGCGCAAATGCCCGCGCAGAAATCACAGCGGCCGAGAAGCTTTCGAGGCGTTCGAGTTTTGTTGACGAAACACATGCGCGGGGGAGATCGAGCGCTGCGATCGCTGCGCGGAGCCAATCGCAGCGCCTTGCCCGCTCCTCGACCATGACGACGTCCATCTGCGGGCGGAGGATGGCGGCCACGATTCCAGGAAAACCAGCGCCGGTACCAAGGTCCAGCCACGGGGATGTTTCACGTGGAACATGCGCCAGAAGCTGTGCGCTATCAGCAATGTGCCGACGCCAGACCTCATCGAGACTTGCCGCGGAGACGAGGTTTTGTCGGGCGTTCTCTTCCACCAAGAGTGACACGAAAAGGTCCAGCCGTTCGTCGGCCATTGCATCGTATTCCGGCAGATTTCGCAGCCAGGCTCGTGCTGTGACTTCACTATCGATCATGCTCAAGCGGCCGGCCGCCGCGCATGAACCAACAGCGCTGCCAGTGCAGCGGGTGTTATGCCCGGAACCCGCCCGGCCGCCGCAAGCGTCTCGGGCTGCGCACGCGATAGCCGTTCGACCATTTCCCGGGAGAGCCCCGGTATATTTTGATAGGGGAACCGATCCCCCAACAGCAGAGCCTCGCCGGCCCGTAGCGCGCGAAGTTCGCTGTCTTGCCGTTGGAGGTAGGGCGCATAAGCCGCGTCCTCAGCCAATTCGTCGGCGAGCTCGGTATCATGCAGCAACGTTGGCGCGATCCATGGGGCAAGCGCACCTATCGTCACACCGGGAAACCGCAACCATTCCTTCAACGACAGGCGTCCCGCATCCGCTCGCATGGGCAGGCCTGCTGCAGCCAGCTCGCCTGCCAGGACGGGGCGGTCCAGCGCATCGGATAGCGTTTCACGTGAAACATCGCGCCGGTCGAACCAGTCACGCCGCGCCTCGCCGACACACCCGGATGCAATCGCAAGCGGGGTCAGCCGGGTGGTCGCGTTGTTTGCGCGGAGGCGGAGGCGGTACTCGGCACGCGAAGTCAGCATTCGGTAGGGCTCGCTGATACCGTGAAGCGTCAGGTCCTCGACCATCACTGCCATATAGCTGTTGGCGCGGTCGAGCGGCGCAGGCTCGTGTCCGAGCACGGCGGCGGCCGCATGCATTCCGGCGACCAACCCCTGTGCGGCAGCTTCCTCATAGCCGGTCGTGCCGTTGATCTGGCCAGCACAGTACAATCCCGGAATCACGCGCACTTCAAGGCTGGAACGCAGCGCGCGCGGATCGATGTGATCGTATTCGACCGCGTACCCTGGGACTACAATCTCGACTCGCTCCAGCCCCGCCATCGAGCGCATCATCGTCAACTGCACGTCGGCCGGAAGTGAGGTCGAAACGCCGTTGGGATAGACCAGCGGCGTGCCCAGCCCCTCGGGTTCGAGGAAGACCTGGTGACCGTCGCGATCGGCAAAGCGGTGGATCTTGTCCTCGATCGAGGGGCAATAGCGCGGACCCTGTGCCCCAATTGCACCGGTGAACATCGGCGAGCGATCGAGGTTCGCCGTGATGATGTCATGTGTGTGAGGATTGGTCCGGGTGATCGCGCAGAACACCTGGGGGTTGACCCGGCCGGGCCCGAATGCGGACATCGTCCACGGTTCGAAATCGGACGGCTGCTCGTCCAATGCTGCCCAGTCGATCGTTCGCCCGTCGAGCCGCGGCGGGGTTCCAGTCTTGAGCCGTGCCATCGGTAAATTCGCCCCGCGAAGTTGCTGCGCCAAACGCAGCGCCGACGACTCTCCTATCCGCCCGCCCGTCAGCCGCTCCTCTCCGCGAAACAGCCGCCCGCCAAGGAACGTGCCGGTGCAAAGCACGACTGCTCCCGCGCTAAGCCCGGTTCCATCGGCCAGGTCGAGGCCGGCCACGCGCTCGCTCTCAAACCGCAGTGCCGCCGCCTCGCCCGCGATGAGCGACAGGTCGCCCTGCTCGCGCAGCATCCGCTGGATCGCAGCCTTGAACAGCATGCGATCGGCTTGCACGCGCGGCCCCCACACCGCGCTGCCCTTTGATCGGTTGAGCATGCGATAATGGATCGCGGCGGCATCGGCGGCGCGTGCGATCAGACCGTCGAACGCATCGACTTCGCGCACCAAATGTCCCTTGCCGAGACCTCCGATCGCCGGGTTGCAGCTCATCGCACCGACGGTATCGAGATCGAAGCTGACGAGACCGACCCGCGCGCCCATCCGTGCCGCCACCGCCGCTGCCTCACAGCCTGCGTGACCACCGCCGACGACGAGGATATCGAAGCTGTGCATGGCTTCAGCGCTTACGCGATGGCGGAGAAACGGTCAAAGCGTAGAGCGATAGCGGTTTTCGGTGTTCCACGTGGAACACCGTTCACTTCCCGATGCAGAACCGTCCAAAAAGCGAATCGAGCATATCTTCCGTGGCGCTACGGCCGATCAGGCTATCAAAAGCCGCCCGGGCAGCGCGCAGATCTTCGGCGACGAGCAATACATCGCCGGATGTCTTCGCATCCATCAAAGCTTCGTGCGTTCGAAACAGCAGCGCGTGCTGCCTTGCGTTCAGCGCGACCTCTCCGGGCTTGGGCATCGCGCCGCGAGCGGCTCGCATCAAGTCATCGCGAAGCGCCTCCAGGCCCTCACCCGAGACCGCGGACAGCCGGTGCCGCGGGCTCGCCTTGTGCGGCGCGCCATTACGATCGCATTGCGCCTCGATCTCCCAGGCACCCGCAGGTCCATCCGCTTCGGAGCCGAGCCAAAGAACCAGATCGGCCTCTGACAGCGCAGCTCGCGCCCGCGCAATGCCGATCACCTCGATCGGATCGCTGCGCGACTCGTGCAGGCCGGCGGTATCGACGAACGTGAACGGGACGCCGGCGAGCGCAATCGGGCGGGTCAGTATATCGCGAGTCGTGCCCGGGATCGGCGTCGCAATGGCCGCTTCGGACTCTACCAAAACGTTGAAAAGAGTACTTTTTCCGGCATTGGGTGGGCCCGCCAGAACCACGCGGAACCCTTCGCGCAGAACTTCGGCCCTTGGGCGCGCGAGCCATTGTCCGATTTCGCCGGCGAGCGCCGCTATCTCACCGGCGAGACCCGCCGGCACCACCGCGACGTCGTCCTCATCGGAGAAATCGAGCGCCGCCTCGATTTGCGCCGATGCCGCGAGCAATCGCTCGCGCCAGTCGCCGACCTGCCGCGACAACGCACCGCTTGCCAGCGCCTGCGCATTCTTGCGCTGCAACTCGGTCTCGGCCTCGAGCAGGTCCGCGAGGCCTTCGGCTTCGGCAAGGTCGATACGGCCATTGGCGAAGGCACGCCGGGTGAACTCGCCCGGTTCGGCCCGGCGCACGCCCGACATCGCGCCGAGCGCCGCTTCGATTCCGGCAATCACCGCCCGGCCGCCGTGGCCATGCACCTCGGCAACGTCCTCGCCCGTCGCGGTGCCCGGGCCAGGTAGCCACAGCACCAGAGCATCGTCGAGCACGTCGCCGGCCGGATCGCGCAAGGTTCGATGCGCCGCGCGGCGGGGGGCGGGAAGTTTACCGCACAAAGCGGCCAGCGCCTTGCCCGCCGCCGGTCCACTGATGCGGATGACGGCGATCGCTGCGGGAGGGGCGCCGCTCGACAGCGCGAAGATCGTGTCAGACATCGCGCGCTCTTAACGCGGAACGCGCAGTCCTGTCATGGGCCGGTCAGTGTTCGTTCTTGCGCGGGTTGCCACCCTTGGCCGCACCGCTCATGCCGGTGCTGTTCTCGATGAACTGCTGGAACAGCTTGAGCCCGAACTGACCCATGGGTGCGACCTGCTTGAGCATCTCCTGCATCTGCTCGAACCCGCCCTTGCCCTGCATCGCACTGGCGAGGGCATCGACGTAGATCTCGTTCGCCTTGGTGACATCGGGCAGGCCCAGGAAGCGCCGGGCCTCCTCGGGGGTACAATCGCACTCCATCGTTATTTTCATGGCTTGCTCCGTGCCCCGTGCGGTGAAGCTGACACACGGCCTTGGCAAAGTCCATGAACAGCGCTTACCCATCTCACGCGCGACAGGAGAGCGAGCGATGCCCACCAATACCGAAATACCCACCCTTGCCGGCGACGGCCCGATCCCCGTCTATGTGGCCGAGCCGGCTTCCGCGCCGACCGCCGCGATCATCGTCATCCAGGAGATCTTCGGGTGCAACGCCGGCATCCGCAAGAAGGCCGATGACTGGGCCGCCAAGGGGTATCTGGCGATCGCGCCCGACGTGTTCTGGCGACAGGAAGTCGGCATCGAACTCGACCCCGACGTGCCCGAGCAGTTCAACCAGGCGATCGGCTTCATGATGAAGCACGATTTCGATCTCGGCATCAGCGACGTCGAGGCGGTGATCCACTGGATCCGGCGTGAGAAAGGCATCGCCAAGGTCGGCCTTGTCGGCTTCTGCATGGGCGG
>CAJCHR010000272.1 GCA_903970225.1 Actinobacteria bacterium 21-64-8
CGAGCCCGAGCGCGACGCCGGCCGCCGCAAGCGCATCGATATAGCGGTAAACGAATGCAGGCCCTGATCCGGCAAGCGCGGTCACCGCATCGAACTGCGCTTCTCGATCGAGCCACTCGGGCGAACCAAGCGGCGCCATCAACGCGGAAACGGCATCTTGCCGCGAGGGTTCGATCGCCGGACCGAACAGCGCGATCGGCGACTTACCGATCGCCGCCGCCAAGTTGGGCATGATCCGCACGATACCGGCCGCGTGCGGGAACAGCGCGCTCAGCGACGCAATCTCGGTGCCCGCGAGGATCGAAAATACGATGCTCTCGGCACCGATCAACCCGGCGAGCGTCGGCGCGGCGTCCGCCAGCCCTTGCGGCTTGATCCCGATCAGCACCGCGTCGAAATGCTCGCCCACCAAGGCTGCGGCATCGCGTTCGAGCCGCACGCCGCCCGGTCCATTCGGCAGTGCGGGGTCCAGTATCGCGAAACGTTCAGACTCCACACCGCCGGCAAGCCAGCCCTTGAGCATCGCGCCGCCCATATTGCCGCAACCCACGAGCAGCAACGATCGCGGCCATTCACCCAGACTCAAAGTCAGGCCTCACCCATCGCGTCGACCATCGCCGCTGCGAGCGCTTCGGCGGGAGTCTTGTCGCCCCACAGGATGAACTGGAACACCGGGTAGAACCGGTCGCATTCCTCGATCGCGGCCTCGACCGCGAGCTGGGCTTGTCCCGGACTCAGCAACCCTTCGTCGCCCAGCATCAGCCCGTGGCGATAAAGCAGCACGCCGCCGCTCGACCAGATATCGAAGTGGCCGAGCCACAGCTGCTCATTGATCAGCGCCACCGCCTCAAACATGGCAGGCTTCTTGTCGTCGGGCATGCGGATATCGGGCAGGCACAGCAGTTGGAGCACACGGTCCTCGCTGCGCCACACCGCCTGGATCTGATAGGTTGCCCAGCTGCCTTTGACTTCGCCGGTCAGCTCGTCATCCGCGCCGAACTCGTATTGCCAGCCGCGCGCCTCGAACAGCGTGCCGAGCATCTCGATCGGCGCGGCCTCTTCCTCGCGGTCCATTTCGTCCTGCACTGTTCTCATCATTCGCTTCGACCCGTTGGCGTTGCGGCATGGATGCGGCCGCAATCGCTTGGGAAACAATGCCGCGCCGCGATCCGCCTGCGCAAAACTCCACAAGTCTGTGAACACCTTGTGGAAAAAGCCGGTACAAGGGCCGCCGCGGCGGCGCGCTTATCAGTGCTGGTCGAGAGAGTCCACGACCTGCCCTGCCGGGCTGACCCAGATGAACGGTCCCGAAAGCCCCGCCTTGCCAAGTTGCTGCAAGAAACGCTGAGCCGCTGCATCACTCTCGAACGGCCCAGTCAGCAACCGGTTGCGCGCGCCCCAATCGCTGACGGATGGCTCATGCCCGCGCAGGACGCCGCCACTCTCGCGTGTGAAGCGATGCCAATCGGTAGCGAGTGCTTCGATCCCGCGGCCCGTTTCAAGCTGCACCCAGATCCGGCTGGGGTGGCTGGGCGGCGGCGGCTTGGCGGCGGCTTTGGCGCGCGCCGCAGCAAGCCGCGCGACATCCACTGCACCCGCGCGCGGCACCGCCTCGGTGGTGGGCTTGCCGAGATCGCTGAACGCATCCGCGAGGCTGGCCGAACGCCTTGGCGGGACGATCGGCCCCGATACGGGCGCGGCACGAGAGGCCTGGACCGTTGCAGCGACGGGACCGGGCGCCGGCGTGTTCGCAGGAGCGGGCGGCAATACGATCAAACGTCGCGGCGGAACGGCTGCGTCGGTCGGACCATAGACGGTCCTGGCGGCCACGGGCGCAGCAGACGGGACCGGCGCAGCGGGCACTGGCGCATCGTCGACCTGGCGCACCGGCGCGGGATCGGGCGGAGCGGAGCGCGCCGCCAGTTGCGCCGCGCGTTCCGAACGGCTGAGCGCGCGCGGTTCGCGGCGCGAGTCGCGCTCCGCCCGGCGGCCCAGGGGTTCTCCAGCGGGCGTGAGCGGCCGATCGATCGATGCTGAACCGGGCACGCCGTGGTTGGCAGAATACCGTGCGATGCGGGGGTCATCGTGACCGATATCGGATGCGCGCGGAAATACGCCGAGGTTCGCGGCCGCAGCCTGCTGCGCATGCGTCAGCTGCGGCATATAGCGCAGATACGGCGTGATCGCCGCCGCCAGATCCGCCGGCAACAACGTTTTCGCCACCGTCACGGCTTCATCGACGCGGCCGGTGATCGCAAAGACGAACGCGCGCACGCGCCATCCGGCGCGGTCCTGTCCCTGAAGCAGCGGCCGCAACGTCGCCTCGGCGCCCGAAGCGTCGCCGGAGATGGCCAGGCTCAGCGCAAGACGGCGCGCAGTCTCAGGATCGGTCCGCTGTTCCAGCGATTGGCGATAGAATTGCTGCGCGCCAGCCGTATCGCCGACGAGATCGTGCGCCAGTCCTCGATCCGCCGCAACGCTCGCATCGCGCGCACCGGCAACCTCGGCCTGGTCGAACATGGCGATCGCGCCTACCGGATCGTCGTTTTGTAGCAGTGCGCCGGCCAAACCGGACAATGCCTGAGGATTGCGCGGCGCGATCTGGCTCGCGCGCTTGAAGAAACCGATCGCGGCATCGAGGTCATGCGTTGCGAGTGCGGCGTTGCCAGCATCGATCAGCGCCGGGACATCACGGGGATCACGGGCCAGACGAGCGAGCGCGGCGTTGAGCCGCAGCGCGTCACCGCCCGGACTGGCCGGCAGGGATGCACCCTGCGAGAAGGGCTGGGCGAAACCTGGCGAAGGCGCGAGGACGATCGCCGCTCCGGTCAGCGCCAAGCGTTGCCAGCCCAGCCCAGATCTCGCCGCAGCTCTCGTCATCCTCACCCCGGAGAGTCGCATGGCCATCGATTCAGGAACTCTGCACCACCGCGCTATTACGCGGCGGTGATGGTTGTAGCGCGAACCGCTTTGCGCGGGTTCGAACGCGGACGCGGAGCGGGTTCTCCCACGCCGCAGCCGGTCCCTTACTGGTTGTTCTGCCGATTGAGGAAGCGCGGGAAACTTACCGTGCCGGTGCCCTCGGCGGGCTTGGCCGCCTCTTCCTCCGCCGGGCGTCCGCGCGACAAGCTCGACATCCGTTCGAACAGCGTCGTGCCCTGCTGTACTGGCTGCACGGCAGGCTCCGCCTCTGCGACTGGCTGCAGCTTACGCGCAGCCGCGATCGGCGTCACCGGTGCTGCGAGGCTCTGGCTGTCGAGCAGCAATTCATCCTGCTGCAGCGGCGCCGCGGGAGCATCGGCGATCTGGCTGAGAGCAAGATCGAGCGGTTCCTCAGCGTGCAATCTTGCCGTAGGCGCATGCAGTGCATCAGGCGCTTCGAGCACCAACGCGGGCGGCTCGGCCGCCGAAGGGACGCGTACGGTGGTGATCGTGGGCGCCTGCGGCGCACCCGGCATGCCGGTCGGACGCACCGGACCGCGACCACCTGCAAGCGCCAGCGGACGCTGATTCTGCTCGGGCACGATCGAAGCCTGATCGATGCCGGTCGCGACCACCGAGACGCGGATCTTGCCCTGGAGATCGGGGTTGAACGCCGATCCCCAGATGATGTTGGCATCGGGATCGACCAGGTCGCGGATGTGGTTCGCGGCCTCGTCGACTTCCATCAGGCGCATGTCGTCGCCGCCGATGATCGAGATGATCACGCCCTTGGCGCCCTGCATCGACACGCCGTCGAGCAGCGGATTGGCGATCGCGCGCTCGGCCGCGGCCAGCGCACGGCGCTCGCCTTCGGCCTCGCCGGTGCCCATCATCGCCTTGCCCATCTCGCCCATCACCGAGCGCACGTCGGCGAAATCGAGGTTGATCAGGCCCGGCATCACCATCAGGTCAGTGATCGAACGCACGCCCTGCTGCAGCACTTCGTCGGCGAGCTGGAACGCCTCCTTGAAGGTCGTCTCGGCCTTGGCGACGAGGAACAGATTCTGGTTCGGAATGACGATCAGCGTGTCGACGTGCTTCTGCAGCTCGGCGATGCCGGCTTCCGCCGCCTTCATCCGGCGCGCGCCCTCGAAGCCGAACGGCTTGGTCACGACGCCGACGGTCAGCACGCCCAGACGGCGCGCCGCTTCGGCTATAACCGGGGCCGCGCCGGTGCCGGTGCCGCCGCCCATGCCGGCCGCGATGAAGCACATATGCACGCCCTGGAGCACACGCTCGATCTCGTGCAGCGATTCTTCGGCGGCGAGGCGACCCTTCTGCGGCAACGAGCCCGCGCCGAGGCCTTGCGTGGTCTCAGGCCCGAGCTGGATGCGCAGCTCGGCGATCGAATGGTTGAGTGCCTGTGCGTCGGTGTTGCCGACGACGAAGTCCACGCCCTCGATCCCCGCGGTGATCATGTTGGCGACGGCATTGCCGCCGGCCCCGCCCACTCCGATGACGACGATGCGCGGGCGAAGCTCTTCGATCGCCGGCGGTCCGATTTTGATGCTCATGGCATTCTCCTGGATGGCTCGTGCGCGACGGCTTCGCCTGAGCGCGCGTGATGCCACGGTTCGATTTCGTGAAGCAAAGCCCGATGGCAGCTTGTCCACAGGCGGTTATTTCGATGCGACGATCTGAGCGTCACGTCAGAAGTATTCCTTGAACGCACGGACTACCCGCCCGGCAAGGCCGAGGCCCGCGTAGCGCATCGTCGGCTGATAGCTCGGCCCGATCGCGCGGATGTCCACGGGATCCGCCGCGGCATAGAGCACGAGTCCTGCAAGCGTCGCGAAACCCGGCTTCCAGTGCGTTTCGGGAAGGCCCGAAAGCTGCGGCGCGCGTCCGATCCGCACCGGGCGCCCAAGCGCCTGCTGCGCGTAATCGGCAAAGCCCACAAGCTCGGCGCCCCCGCCGGTCAGCACCACCTGCTGTCCCCGCTGGCCGGCAAAACCCATCGACTTCAACGCCCGCCCGATCTCCTCGGTCAGCCGTGCGAGCTGGCCGGTGATCACGCCGATCAGCTCGGAGCGCGGGATGCGGTTCTGGTCATCGGCGTGGCGCGCACGCGGCCCCGTGCCTTCCTCGCCCGGTGCGTCGACCGGAACCATTTCGCGGTGGTCCGCCGGACTGGCGAGTGCCGATCCGTTCATGCACTTCAGTCGTTCGGCCTGGAACCGTCGGATTCCGAACGCCGAAGCGATCGCGTCCGTGATGTCGCCCGAACCGGTCGCGATCGGCATCAACCCGACGACCATTCCGCCCGCGAACACGCTGACGTTGGTGACTTCCGCGCCAACTTCGATCAGTGCCACGCCCAGCTCGCGCTCCTCTTTCGAGAGGCAGGCATGCCCCGCTGCGATCGGCGAGGCGACCACGCCATCGACCTCCAGGTGCGCGTTCTGCACCGCCTCGGTCAGATTGCGGATCGGCGCGCCCTCGGCGAGCATCACGTGGATATCGACCGCGAGCCGCTCGGCGTGGAGCCCGCGCGGATTGTTCACCCCGTGCGCGCCGTCGAGCATGTACAGCGCGGGCTGCGCGTGAAGCACCATCCGCCCGTCGGGCTGGATCATGTCGCGCGCGGAAACCAGCAGATGATCGATGTCATCCTGCTCGATTCGGCGA
>CAJCHR010000273.1 GCA_903970225.1 Actinobacteria bacterium 21-64-8
TGGGCCGATGTCGGTGGCGGGATCGAGATAGATCATCACCGTCCCGATCAGCTCCGAGGTGGTCTTGGTCCAGTTCTGGAACGTCTCTTCGAGGAACTTGTTTGTCGGAACCACCAGCCGCCGGTCGTCCCACACGCGCACGACGACATACGTCGTCCGGATCTCCTCGATCCGCCCCCATTCGCCCGCGATGACGACGACGTCGTCGACCGCGATCGGCTGGGTCAGCGCCATCTGAAAGCTGGCGATCATCGCTTTCAGGGCCGGCTGCGCGGCGGCGCCCACCGCCAGCGCGGCAAGGCCCGCCGAGGCGATCAGCGTCGCCCCGACTTTCATCACGCCGGGGATCGAGAACAACATCAGCGAGACCGTCAGGAACACGATCGCGGAGCTCAGGATACGGCTCAGGATCGAAAGCCGGGTGCGTCGGTGCCGCGCATCGCGGTTATCCTCGACCGAAATATCGGTGCGCAGGACCATTGATGCGACGAGCGCCCGGAGGATGGCCAGCGCGATCCACCCTGCGAGCAGCGGCATGACGAAGCCCGAGACGCTGTCCCAGAAATCCGCGAGCGCCGGGGTGCGACGCGCGGCAATGACGATGCCGATCGCAAGGAATGCGAACCGCGTGGGACGTCGCAGTTCGGCGACGAGGATGTTGTCCGACTGGCTGCTGCCTGACGTCGTCACGCGGCGCAGCAGGCGGAACAGCAATTGATGCGCGCCGAGCGCAATCGCCGCGCCGATCAGTCCGGCGACGAGCGCGAGCAGAGGCTCGAACAGCCAGTCTGGCACGCCCGCGAGGAGCCGGTGGAGTGCGTCGATCATCGGAACGATCTATGCTGCATTGCGACATATTCAACGGGAAGCGTCGTGAACCGTTCCCGACGACGGTCTGAGCGCCGCCGTCTCGCGGCTCTCAGCAAGCCGCTCCAGCTGGCTTTTCGAGCGGAACCGGCCGCCCGACCCACCTGCGGCCGCGCGGTCCGATCGCCAGGCCGAAGAACGGAAGCAGGTGAAGCGACCGCAAGACGCCGTAAGCGACGATCGGTCCGCACAGCGCCATCAGCGTGCTCAGGGTCATGTCGATCGCCGGCGAAGGCGCGCCATGGAACGCAGCCTTGAGCACGGTTCTCGCCACGGCCGCGACCATGATGTGCATGACGTAAATCGGCATCGTCAGCCGGCCGACGAAGGCAAGCACCGCTGTTCGGTCGATTGTCTGCGCCAGCCAGATCATGACGCCGATGCCGCAGATCGCGGTGGGCAACATCATGATCGAGCTATAATTCACCATCCCGGCGTCGTGCGCGGCGACAAGTGTGCTTGCGCCGACGATCGCCAATAGAACGGCGCTCGGCATGCTGATCGCGGGCAACCGGCGGTGATGCCGCAGCACGATCCCCGCCGTGAAGAACAGCGGAAAATGCAGCAGCTGGTTCGCCAGGTAATCCTGCTCGAACGGCTCGCCGAGTACGAACGTCACCGCTGCGATCGCCAGCATCGGGCGGGGTTTGACGACCGTCGCTACGACCATGAGGATGAACAATACGTAGAGAAACCAGTACGCGGACACGGGATGCCAGCCGATCTGCAGGATATCCGCAAGCTGCGTCGGATGGTTCGCGAACTTCGAAAACATCGCCATCGCGGCGCCGTAGATCACCGACCAGACCACGTAGGGTTGAACCACCGTCAGCAGTTTGCCGCGCAGGAACGGCCCGGCCCCGGCGCGCAGGCTGCGCGGTACGTTGAGCCCCGCCAGGAACATGAACAGCGGCATATGGAACGTGTAGATCGAGAAGTCGAACGTGTGCCAGTTGGCCTTCGGCAGCACGCCGGCCTCGATCAGCGCGCGTTCGGTATGGCCCATTACCACCAGAATAATGCCGAGGCCCTTGGCGGTATCCTGCCACGTGTTGCGATACACCCCGCCGTGCTGCTGGTTCTCCGGTTCGGAGGCATCCGCGGTGAGGCGGAAACTTCGGGAAAACCTCAAGCAGGATTCATTTGGCGGCACCCGTCGGGATCATGCTATATTTCTGCCTAAGGGCGTGCCCGATGCATGCAACAACGAACTTGGCTAATGCGCCGCGCCCCAACTGGCGCCGAACCCGATCTCGACCCCAAGCGGGACGTCGAGTTTCACCGCCGGCTCCGCTGCCTCGCTCATCACTCGGCGGATCACCTCGGAGGCGGCAGGCACATCGCTTTCGGGCAGTTCGAACACCAGTTCGTCGTGCACCTGCAGCAGCATGCTCACGTTGCCGAGCCCTGCGTCCGCCAGTGCCGGGTTCATCCGCACCATCGCGCGCTTGATGATGTCGGCGCAGGTGCCCTGGATCGGCGCGTTGATCGCGGCGCGCTCGGAGCCTGACCGTTCGGCCTGGTTCTTCGAGCTGATCCGCGGGAACCAGGTCTTGCGGCCGAACAGCGTCTGCGAATAGCCGCGCTCGCGCACTTCCTCGAGCGTATGGACGATGTAGCGCTGGATGCCGGGGAAGCGCTCGAAATAGCGGTCGATCATCGCTTGCGCCTCGTCCGCGCTGGTGCCGAGCCGGCCCGCGAGGCCCCAGCGCGAGATGCCGTAGAGGATCGCGAAGTTGATCGTCTTGGCGCGCCCGCGGGTGTCGCGGTCGACCACGCCGAACATTTCGTTCGCGGTGCGCGAGTGGATGTCCTCGCCATCCTCGAACGCCTGCTTGAGCGGCGGCACGTCGGCCATGTGCGCGGCGAGGCGCAGCTCGATCTGGCTGTAATCGGCGGAAAGCAGCACATTGCCGGGCTCGGGCACGAAGCAGTAGCGGATCTGGCGGCCGATCTCGGTGCGGATCGGGATGTTCTGGAGGTTGGGGTCGTTCGACGAGAGCCGCCCCGTCTGCGCGCCGACCAGCGAGTACGAAGTGTGGACGCGCTGCGTCTGCGGATTGATCGCCGCCTGCAGCGCCTCGGTATAGGTCGAGCGCAGCTTGGTCAGCTGGCGCCATTCGAGCACCTTGTTGGCGACTTCCGCGCCTTGTCCAGCCAGTCCTTCGAGGATCGCCTGGTCGGTCGAATACTGGCCGCTCTTGCCCTTGCGTCCGCCCTTGTAGCCCATCTTGTCGAACAGGATGCGGCCGAGCTGCTGCGGACTGCCGATCATGAACGGCTCGCCAGCAACGGCATGGATCTCGCCTTCCAGAGCGGCGACCGCCTCGGCGAACTCGACCGAGAGCCCCGCGAGCTTGTCGCGATCGACGCGGATGCCGTGGCGCTCCATCTGCGCGATCACCGGAATCAGCGGGCGATCGACCCGCTCGTAGATCCGCGTGCCGCCTTCTTCCGAAAGACGCGGGCTCAGCAGCTTGTGCAGGCGCCAGGTCACGTCGGCATCCTCGGCCGCGTAGCGCGTCGCGCGGTCGAGCGGCACTTCGCCGAAGGGGATCGCTTTCTTGCCGGTGCCGCAGATGTCCTTGTAGGTCATTGTCGTGTGGCTGAGGTGACGCGTCGCAAGCTCATCCATCCCGTGCCCGCCGCCGATCCCCTCGATCGAGCGACCCGCATCGAGGCAGAAGCTGGCGATCATCGTGTCATCCACCGGCCCCACGGTGATGCCGTGCCGCGCGAGGATGTTGATGTCGTATTTTATGTTCTGCCCGATCTTGAGCACCGCATCGCTTTCCAGCAGCGGCTTCAGCATCTTGAGCGCAAGCGCCATTGGCACCTGCTCGGGCTTCTCGGCGAACATGTCGCTGCCGCCGTGGCCAAGCGGAATGTAGCATGCGTCGTTCGGTCCGAGAGCAAGGCTGATCCCGGCGAGATCGGCGCGCATCGCGTCGAGCGCGGAGGTCTCGGTGTCGACAGCCACCACCCGCGCCGCCAGCGCGCGATCGACCCAGCGCTCGAGCGCCTCTGCGGTCGTGACGCATTCGTAAGCATCGTAATCGACCGGCGGGAACACGATGCCTGGCTGTCGCGCCGCGCCTTCCGCCGGAGCCGCACCGGCGGTGACCGGCTTGGCGGGGTGAAGCTGCGTATTCGGCCCTGGACTTCCCGCGCCCTTGCCCAGCCGGTTCAGCAGGCTGGTGAAGCCGTGCTCGGTGAGGAATGCGGCGAGCGGCTCGGGCGGGATCGCGGTGAGCGCGAAGTCCTCGATCGGCACCGGCAGCGGGCAGTCTTCCTTGAGCTGTACCAGCACGCGGCTGAGCCGCGCCATGTCGGCGCCCTCGATCAACCGGTCCTTGAGCTTGCCGGGCTTCATCGCCGCCGCCGAAGCCAGCGCGCCTTCGAGGTCGCCGTTGTCCTGGATCAGCTTGGTCGCGGTCTTTGGCCCGATGCCGTAAATGCCCGGCACGTTGTCGACGCTGTCACCCATCAACGCGAGCACGTCGCCGACCAGCTCGGGCGGGACGCCGAACTTTTCGATCACCTCGGCAACGTCGATCCGCTGGTTCTTCATCGTATCGAGCATATCGATGCAGCCGCCGCCGATGGCGCACTTGCCCACGAGCTGCATCAGGTCCTTGTCCGAGGAAACGATCGTCACGTCCCAGCCCTGCAGCGTGGCGGCGCGGGCATAGGACGCAATCAGGTCGTCCGCCTCGAGATTGTCTTCCTCGATGCAGCACAGGCTGAACGCGCGCGTCGCGTCGCGGATGAGCGGGAACTGGGGGACCAGATCTTCGGGCGGGGGCGGACGATTCGCCTTGTACTCGGAATAGATCGCGTTGCGGAACGTGATCGAGCCCTTGTCGAGGATCACCGCGAGATGCGTCGGGCCGTCGGCCTTGTTGAGGTCCTCGGCGAGCTTCCACAGCATCGTGGTGTAGCCGTAGACCGCGCCCACCGGCGTCCCCTGCGGATTCGTCAGCGGCGGCAGGCGGTGATAGGCGCGGAAGATGTAGGCCGATCCATCGACCAGGTAGAGGTGCTGCTTTGGCTCCATCGCCAAGCTCTAGCAGGGCCCGGGGCCAGCGTCAGCAGGCTTGCGTGACGGAAGCGGCCGAAGCGCAATCCGAGCGATTGCAGCACCTTGGTCCTTCGCACACAGCCATTTCCGCCGCTTGCAGGGAACGGACTAGCGCTTGCATAGGACATACAACGCGACTAATGCGACCCCGCCGAAGTCAACTCCGCTGGTAGGCTTTCGGTTCGGGCCTGGTCTTTCGCCGGGGTTACCGGAAATTCCACTCGCTGTTCAAGGATAGTTCTACGATGCGCAAGATCGTTCTCGCCGCCGCCGCAGTCGC
>CAJCHR010000274.1 GCA_903970225.1 Actinobacteria bacterium 21-64-8
AGACCGGGTGCTGATGGATGCGGTGGCGCCGGGAGTCGATAACCGCCAGTCGGTCGAGCGAACGCTTGGCCGCCCCACATTCGTCGCCCAGTTCGGCCGGCAGGATTGGTACTACATCTCGATCCAGACCAAGCAGAAGCCGTTCCATCGTCCTGTGACGTACGACGAGATGGTGCTGCGCGTCCGCTTCGAGGCCGACGGCACGGTTGCCGGGGTCGATCGGCGCGGCAAGGAGGATGTTGCCAGGATCAATCCTTACGACGCGGCCACCCCGACGCTCGGCAAGAAGCGCAGCATTCTGGAGGATCTGTTCGGCAACATCGGCGCGGTCGGTGCTGGCGGCATGGGCGGATCGCCCGGGCAGGGCGGTGGTCCCGGCGGTCCCGGCGGCGGTCCGAACGGGAGTTGATCGGGGTCAGCTTGAACCCGGCGCCGCGAGCCATATATCGCGGCGCATGAATGATTATGCGGCCAGCCATGGCCTGATCCAATGGCACGGTACCACCATCATCGGCGTGAAGAAGGACGGCAAGACCGTCATTGCCGGCGACGGGCAGGTTTCCATGGGCAACACGGTGATGAGGCCGAACGCGCGCAAGGTGCGCCGGATCGGTGAGGGCGGGAACGTCATCGTCGGCTTTGCCGGCGCGACCGCCGATGCCTTCACGCTGTTCGAGCGGCTCGAGAAGAAGCTCGAGCAGTACCGCGGCCAGCTGATGCGCGCCGCGGTCGAGCTCGCCAAGGACTGGCGCACCGACAAATACTTGCGCAACCTCGAAGCGTTGATGATCGTAGCCGACGCGGAGACGATGCTGGTGCTGACCGGCAACGGCGACGTGCTCGAGCCCGAAGGCGGGATTGCGGCGATTGGCTCCGGCGGCAATTACGCTCTCGCCGCCGCGAAGGCGCTCGTCGATTACGAGGCCGACGCCGAGACGATCGCGCGCAAGGCGATGAAGGTCGCCGCCGATATCTGCATCTATACCAACGACCAGGTGACGCTGGAGACGATCTGAGCGTCCAATTAGGAACTTCCGTTGAAAGACAATCTCACCCCCAAGGCGATCGTCGCCGCGCTCGATGCGCATATTGTCGGCCAGGGCGACGCCAAGCGCGCGGTCGCGGTGGCGCTGCGCAACCGCTGGCGGCGCCAGAACCTGCCGCCCGAGCTACGCGATGAGGTGACGCCCAAGAACATTCTGATGATCGGGCCGACGGGCTGCGGCAAGACCGAGATCAGCCGGCGTCTGGCCAAGCTGGCCGAAGCGCCGTTCGTCAAGGTCGAGGCGACCAAGTTCACCGAAGTCGGCTACGTCGGCCGCGACGTCGAGCAGATTGCGCGCGATCTGGTCGAGGAAGCGATCCGGCTCGAGAAGGAGCGCCGCCGCGACGTGGTGCGCGAAGCGGCCTCCAAGGCGGCGATGGAGCGGCTGCTCAACGCGCTTGTGGGTGAGGGCGCCTCCGAGGCGACCCGCGCGAGCTTCCGCCAGCGCATCGCCGAGAACGCGATGAACGACACCGAAGTCGAGATCGAGGTCGAGGACGCCGGTTCGATGCCGATGGAGATCCCCGGCATGGGCGGCGGGATCGGCATGATCAACCTGTCGGACATGATGGGCAAGGCGTTCGGCAAGCAGAACATGAAGCGCCGCAAGCTCAAGGTCCCCGAGGCGTGGGACAAGCTGGTTGACGAGGAAGCCGAGAAGCGCATGGACCAGGACGATGTCGCGCGCGTCGCTCTGCTCAATGCCGAAACCAACGGCATCGTGTTCATCGACGAGATCGACAAGATCGCGGTCAGCGACGTGCGCGGCGGCTCGGTCAGCCGCGAGGGCGTGCAGCGCGATCTGCTGCCGCTGATCGAGGGCACCACGGTGGCGACTAAGTACGGTCCGATGAAAACCGATCACGTCCTCTTCATCGCCAGCGGCGCATTCCACATCGCCAAGCCCAGCGACATGCTGCCAGAGCTTCAGGGCCGCCTGCCGATCCGCGTCGAGCTCAAGGCGCTGACCGAGGAGGACTTCGTGCGGATCCTGTCGGAGACGCGCGCGAACCTCGTCGAGCAATACCGTGCTCTGCTCGCGACCGAACAGGTGACCCTCGATTTCACGCCCGAGGCGGTTGTCGAGATCGCGCGGATCGCCTGCCAGGTGAACGAGAGCGTCGAGAACATCGGCGCGCGGCGGCTGCAGACGGTGATGGAGAAGCTGCTCGAGGAACTGAGCTTCGAGGCCGAGGACCGCGTTGGCGATACCGTGCGGGTGGATGCGGCCTATGTTCGCGACAAGCTGGGGGCGCTGGCGAAGGACGCCGATCTGTCGAAGTATATCCTTTAGTATCCTCTCCGTTTACGGGGAGGTGGCAGCGCGAAGCGCTGACGGAGGGGGCGGTCGGAATTGTACCGTCTTCGAGATGACGTGCCGGGGAAGAACCCCCTCCGTCAGCCCTTCGGGCTGCCACCCCCCACGAGTCGGGAGGTTTTAAGTGGCCGGGGAGCCTGTAAGCCGGGTTTTGTCCAGCGGGTTTCCCCGCCTGTGCAGCCATTCCTCTCGCCGACGCATTGCTGCGCCGATCTAGCGACCAACCCGGGCGATCGGCGCGAAACACGCCAGCTGAAGTTGCCTCCAGCGCGCCGCCCCTATTCGGTCTTGCTCCGGGTGGGGTTTGCCATGCCGCTTCCGTTGCCGGTCGCGCGGTGCGCTCTTGCCGCACCCTTTCACCCTTGCTGTCCCGGACCGAGATCCGGGATTAGCGGTCTGCTCTCTGTGGCACTGTCCCTGAACGTCCGGCGCAAGCCTTCCGCCCGGCGGGCGTTACCCGCCACCCTTGTTTCGTGGAGCCCGGACTTTCCTCGGCGTATCAAGATACGACGCGGCTGCCCGGCTCCCCGGCCGTGGGCCCGGTAGCACCGATTACCCCGCACGTCCAAGATCGCGTTCCAACAGAAGCTCGAACAGCAATCCGCCGATCTGCCCGTCGAGTTCGCCATCGATCAGTGAGGGGCGGAAGCGGCGCTGGAATGCGGTGATCGCGGCGCGGCCGTCGCTGATGTCGTAGCCGAACCGCTCGAGCGCGAGGTAGAAGGCGCCGGGGTTGTCGTAGACCAGCCACATCTTGGGCCGCGGGATCGGCAGCGCCAGCCTGAGCCGCGCCAGACGCTCCCAGTCGAACAGCTCGCCCGGGTCCTGCTTGCGCGCCGGCGCGATGTCCGAATGCCCCACCACATTGGCGGGCGGGATTTCATGGCGATCGGCGATGTTGGCGAGCAGCGGCAGCAGCGCCTCCATCTGCGCCTCGGGGAAGGGGCGGTAGCCCCACTCGTGCCCGGGGTTGGCGAGTTCGATGCCGATCGAAGCCGAGTTGATGTCGTCCACGCCGCGCCAGTACGATGCGCCCGCGTGCCAGGCGCGCTTCTCCTCGGGGACCAGCGAGACGACGGTGCCGTCCTCGTTGATCAGGTAATGCGCCGAGACTTTCGCCTCCGGGTCGCACAGCCGG